>JAJZTV010000064.1 GCA_021847385.1 Pseudomonadota bacterium
TACAGCTGGACCGCGCGCTGCCGCATGCGCTGATCCTCAGCACCCGCGATTCCAGCCCAGCCACCTTAGATAAACTGGCCGAAACCTTAGGTAAGCGGCCGGAAGTGGATCGGGTCAACCTCGATAGCGGCTGGGCACGCCGGCTGAATGCCTTCATGCAACTGGGCGAACGCGTGGTCTGGCTACTTGCCGGTTTATTCGGCCTGGCTTTGGCCGCCATTACCGGCAACACCATCCGCCTGCAAATCTACGCCCAGCGCGATGAGATCGAGGTCGCCCGCCTGCTCGGCGCGACCGACCGCTTCATCCGCCGACCATTCCTCTATTTTGGCGTCCTACAGGGCCTGCTCGGCGGCTTGACCGCCTGGGCCATGCTGAGCCTGGCGCTCTTTCTGCTGCATGGCCGCATCGCAGAACTCGCTGCGGCTTACGGCAGCGAATTCGCGCTGGCCGGCCTGAGTTGGCTGGACGGCATCGCGCTGGCGGCCATCTCTGGCCTCTTGGGGCTAATCGGCGCCCTCTATGCCGTCGCCCATACCCAACGCACCTTGCGCATTGCCTGACCCGCTATAGTTGATGGAACTTATCGGGATTAGCACTCTCCATTGCTGAGTGCTAGAATCCGCATCAGTCCCTTGGAGGTTTTGACATGACCGCACAGGCCCTAAGATTTCCAGTCCCTGCCAGCCTAGGTAGCATCGAGAGCTACATCCAAGCCGCGAACCGCTTCCCGCTGCTCAGCGCCGAGGAGGAATTAAGCCTCGCCCGCCGCTTCCGCGACGCGCAGGACCTGGAAGCCGCCCGTCAGTTGGTGCTGTCCCATCTGCGCTTGGTCGTTTCCATCGCCCGCGGCTATTTGGGCTATGGCCTACCCCATGCCGATCTGATCCAGGAAGGCAATGTCGGCCTGATGAAGGCCGTCAAACGCTACGACCCCGAGCGTGGCGTGCGCCTGGTCTCCTTTGCCGTGCATTGGATCAAGGCAGAAATCCACGAGTACATCCTGCGCAACTGGCGCTTGGTCAAAGTGGCCACGACCAAGGCCCAACGCAAGCTGTTCTTCAACCTGCGCAGCCTCAAGCAGCATGGCGGCAGCCTGAGCCCAGACGAAGTTGAAGCCATGGCTCAGACCTTGAACGTCAGCAGCCACGACGTGCGCGAGATGGAAACCCGGCTCTATGGCCAGGACATTGCGCTGGAGGCCAATGCCGATGAGGACGAAGACAGCTTTGCCCCCATCGCCTACCTCGCCGCACCCGATGCAGAACCGATCCTCGATATCGAACGCAAGGAACGCGAGCAACTGGCCACGACCGGCCTGGCCCAAGCATTGGAAGCGCTCGACGAGCGTAGCCGGCATATTGTCCAGGCCCGCTGGCTGAACGAAGAGGATCCCGCCACCTTGCATGAACTGGCCGCGCAATATGGCATCTCGGCCGAGCGGGTACGGCAGATCGAGGCGAAGGCCTTGCAGAAAATGAAGGCGACGCTGCTTAGCTGACAAACACCCTCAACAATAAAAAAGCCCCGCGATGCGGGGCTTTTTTATTGAGTGGCGCCGAGGTCAGAACAGCTTGCCAATCAGAACCGTAATCAGGCTCAGCCAAGCCCACGCGATCAAGGCGATCACCACGGTCATCGGCAAGTTGGTCTTGTTGAATAGCTCTTTCATCGCAGGCTCCAAAATCGCAAAGTCCGGCGGATTCTAGCGCATCCCCCTCTCGGGCTCAATGCCGTTTGAGATTCACTTGGTCTTCGCGGTCGGCATGGCTTTTTCGCCGACCTTGCCATCCACCGAAAGCTTGTCCTTGAGCTTCGCGACACTGGCTTTGCCGAAGCCTTTCACATTGGCCAGATCGTCGAGGCTTTTAAATGCCCCATGTTTATCGCGATATTCGACGATCGCCTTGGCCTTGGCGGGGCCGATACCCTTGACCGTTTCCAATTGAGACGGCGTCGCACTATTGATATCGACAACGGCCCAGGCCGGGAATGCAAACAAGGCCGACAACAAAACCGCAACTATCAATTTCTTCATCATGTTCTCCCTAATGATTAAAAAAGGACGCAACAGGCGTCCACAGGAGCATAACGAATCGAGCGAAATATCCAATCGGCCATTTGGCCGATCAGTCTATCGAAAGATATAGGCGCGAAAGCAAAAAAAACGGGCGTCCGAAGACGCCCGTTGCAACCACTAAACGACTAGAAATCTAGGCGATTAGAAGTTGTGGATCAGACCCAGGGAAACGCCGTGCGGGTTGCCGCCCAGGCCGGTACCGGGGTTGTCACCGTGGCCGCCGCCGAAGGCGCTGAAGGCAGCGCCGGCGTCGTTGTCGGTGCTGGCATAAGCAACGTAAGCGGTGGTGCGCTTGGACATCGCGTAATCCAGACCCAGGGCCCACATATCGGCACCGTTGTTGCTGGTGGATTTCTTGTCGTCAGCCTGATAGTACTGGGCCTTCAGGGTCATCGGACCCATCGTGTAAGCGCCACCCAGACCCCAGACCTTGCGGTCGGCATTCTTAACGCCGTTCGCATCGCCAGCATCTTGATAGAAGGCGACGGCCTTGAAGTCACCGAAGGTGTAGCCACCGGCCAAGCGCCAGATGGTCTCGTCAGGCTTGCCGGCCGTGCCGAAGTCACGGTTCTGGTAGCCAGCGCCCAACAGCAGCGGGCCGTTGGTGTAGAAGGCGTTCATGCTGACAGCGGTGTCGGAAGCGTCGGTAGCGGCACCAGCAGCGGTGTTGGTCACATAGGCCAGGGTAGCGTTGAAGCCGTTCATGTCGGGGGTGACATAAGCGATGACGTTGTTCGGACGAACATCGGCAGCGGCGCCGTCGGCACCCAGCAGATTGCGGGTATCACCGATCTGGTTGTTGAACAGGTCGACCTTGCGGCTGACGATCTTCAGGGGGGCCTCGGCCTTGCCCAGGATAACGGTACCGAAACCGCCGTTCAGGCCGACATAGGTGTTGCCGGAGCCAACGCCGTTGGCGGTGCCGCCGAAGGAGCCGTCGGCATTGCCGGTAGCGCCCACGTCGAAGTAGGTCTGGATGTTCCAAACAGCCTTCATGCCACCGCCCAGGTCCTCGGTGCCCTTGACGACGATGTTAGAAGCGTTGCTGGAAACGTTCCAGTTGCCGCCAGCAGCAGCGGTATCGGCGTCCAGGTAATCCAAAGACAGGTGGAGCTGGCCACTAATGTCCACGTTGGAAGTGGCAGCGAAGGCGGGAGCGGCAAAGGCGCCGGCCACAGCCAGAGCAATCAGAGACTTCTTCATGTAACTCTCCTTTGTGATGAAAACCACCCGGGTTTCCGGGAATCTACAACCTCTCGCGCGAGAAGTTCGGGGCCCATTTTCTCAAAGCCGGGGGGCTCGGCTCCAAGGTTTTCCCACTTTTGCCACCCGCCCCGGTCGCCTTGTTGCTTGCCAACAACAAGGCCAGGGCTGGTAGTTTTTGACCATCCCCTTAATTATCAATTAGTTAACAGAACAAGTTGGCCAATTCCACCCCCGGTTCGGCCGCCCGCATGAAGGCCTCGCCAACCAGGAAGGCATGGACGCCGTTTTGCCGCATCAGCGCAACATCGGCCGGAGCGAGGATGCCGCTTTCAGTAATAACGATCCGATCCTGGGCGATGCCGGGCAGCAGGTCCAGCGTGGTTGCCAAACTGACTTCGAAGCTGCGCAGGTTGCGGTTGTTGATGCCGATAAGCGGCGTCTTCAATTGCAAGGCCTGCGTCAATTCAGCCGCATTATGCGACTCGACCAGCACGGCCATGCCCAATTCCATGGCCAGCGCCTCCAACTCTTGCATTTGCGTCAGGCCCAGGGCGGCAACGATGAGCAGGATGCAGTCCGCCCCCATGGCCCGCGCCTCGTAGACTTGATAGGGATCGACCATGAAGTCCTTACGCAGCACCGGCAGCGCACAGGCCGCGCGCGCTTCCCCGAGGTATTCCGGCGCGCCCTGGAAGAACTGGCGATCGGTGAGCACGGACAGGCAGGCCGCCCCGCCCCGCTCATAACTCGCGGCGATCTCGGCCGGCCTAAAGTCGGCGCGGATGACGCCCTTGCTCGGGCTGGCCTTTTTGATCTCGGCGATCACCGCCGGCCGGCCGGCCTTCAGCTTAGCCCGGATGGCGCCGACAAAATCACGCGGCGGCGGCGCCAACTCGGCCGCCTCGCGGATCGCTTCGAGCGGCTCGGCCTTGCGGGCGGCGGCGATCTCTTCATGTTTGACCGCTAATATCTTGTCCAGAATGTCTGACATGGCATTTTCCTCGGCAGCGTCCGCGCTACCCGTCGTCCTAATGTTCCTCGATGCGCACCCGCGGCGTAATGCCGGTGAACAACTCATAGGCGATGGTGCCGGCGCTAGCTGCCACCTCCTCCGCCGGCAGATCTCCCCCCCAGAGCGTCACCAGGCTACCGACATGACCGTTCGGGATGGGACTCAGGTCTACGCACAGCATATCCATCGACACCCTGCCCAAGGTACGCGTGCGCTGGCCCTCGACCAAGACCGGCGTGCCGGTACCGGCATGGCGCGGATAACCGTCGCCGTAACCGCAGGCCACGATGCCAATCCGCATATCCTTGGGCGCGACAAAGGTGCTGCCGTAGCCGACCGCCTCGCCCTTGCGCAGAGGCCGCTGGGCAATGAGCCGGCTCTCCAGGGTCATGGCCGGCAGCAAGCCGATATCCTGCCCACTCTGGCCAACAAAAGGCGATGCGCCATAGAGCATGATGCCAGGCCGCACCCAATCGCCATGGGACTGCGGATAGCGCATCAACGCGGCAGAATTGGCCAGGCTCGCGGGCAAGCCCAGCCCCTCTGCCGCCTCATGGAAAAGCTGCATCGGCTCGACGATACCCAACCCGGCATCGTCGGCATTGGCAAAATGCGTCATCAAGGTAATGTGGCCGACCGATTCGGCCGCTTGCAGCCGCGCCACCGCTTCCTTGAGCCGCTTGGGGTGCAGGCCTAAGCGATGCATGCCGGTATCGACCTTGACGAAGACATCGAGCCGATGGTCAAGGTGGGCACGCATTAAAATATCGACCTGGTCTTCGCGATGGATCACCGGCTGCAAACGCCAGCGCGCCAGCGCCGGCAATTCGTCAGGATGGAAGAAGCCTTCGAGCATCACGATCGGATGGGTCAAACCCTCCGCCCGCAGGGCCTCGGCCTCATCCAAGGTCAGCACGGCGAAGCCATCGGCCGCACGCAAAGCACGCGCGACGCGGAGCAGTCCATGGCCATAACCATTGGCCTTGATCACTGCGAGGATGCGGGCTTCACCGGCCAAGCGGCGAGCCAGACCCAAATTATGGGCCAGGGCAGCAGTATCGATGCGGGCAACGAGCGGGCGGGACATAAACCCTTAGTTGTTCGGCGTCAGGTAGATGTCGGCCGCGAAGTTCTCGAAGCGGGTGAATTCGCCCATGAAGGTCAGGCGCACGGTGCCGGTCGGACCGTTCCTCTGCTTGCCGATGATGATTTCGGCCGTGCCCTTGTCCTGGCTGTCCGGGTTGTAGACCTCGTCGCGGTAGATGAACAGAATGACGTCGGCATCCTGCTCGATGGCGCCGGATTCGCGCAGGTCGGACATCACCGGCCGCTTGTTCGGCCGCTGTTCGAGCGAACGGTTAAGCTGGGACAACGCAATCACCGGCACATGCAGTTCCTTGGCCAGGCTCTTCAGCGAACGGGAGATCTCGGAGATCTCGGTCGCACGGTTCTCGCCAGAACCGCCGCTGCCCGACATCAACTGCAGGTAATCGATGACGATCAATCCCAAGCGGCCATCCTTGCATTGGCGGGCCAGGCGCCGCGCTCGCGCGCGCACCTCCATCGAGGTCAGGCCGCCGGACTCGTCGATGAAGATCGGCGCCTCGCTCAACACGCCAAGGGAATGGGTCAGCCTGGGCCAATCATCGGCGCTGATGCGGCCAGTACGCAGCTTGTGCTGGTCCAGCTTGCCGACCGAACCCAGCATCCGCATGACCAATTGGGTCGAGGCCATTTCCATGCTGAACACCGCCACCGGCAAATTGGCTGCCAAGGCGACGTTCTCCGCAATGTTGAGCGAGAAGGCAGTCTTACCCATGGACGGCCGGCCGGCGACGATGACCAGATCACCCGGCTGCAAACCGGAGGTCTTGCCATCCAAGTCGGCGAAGCCGGTCGGTACGCCAGTGATCTCACTCGGGTTATCCCGGTTGTAGAGTTCGTCGATGCGGTTGACCACCTCGATCAGCACCGGCTTGATCTCCTGGAAGCCTTGACCACCACGGGCACCGGCCTCCTTGATCTCGAACACCTTGGCCTCGGCCTCGTCGAGGATCTCGCTCGCCCTGCGCCCAGCCGGGTTGTAGGACAACTCGGCGATCTCGGAACCGACCTCGGCCAGCCGACGCAGCACCGCACGCTCGCGCACGATCTCGGCATAACGGCGGATATTGGCCGCCGACGGTGTGTTCTGCGCCAGCGTCGTCAGGTACGGCAGGCCGCCGACCTCGTCGAGCTGTTTGTGCGACTCCAAGGCCTCGGCCACGGTGATCACGTCGGCCGGTTTGTTGTCCTCGATCAAGCGGGTGATCTGCTTCCAGATCAGCTTGTGATCGGCTCGGTAGAAATCGACCTCGGAGATCGCGTCCGCTACCCGATCCCACGCGCCGTTTTCCAACAAGAGCCCGCCCAACACAGATTGCTCCGCTTCCACCGAATGCGGCGGCAGCTTGATGGCGGACAGATCGGGATCGGCAAAAACAGCGGACATATCGGCTCGATTCGTAAAGGGGCATTGTAGCCTTGGCCCCTAAATGACAAAAGGCCGCGCGTGCGGCCTTTTGTACTTGGGCCTGAACGGCTTAGTGTTCGCCGAGCACGGACACCTTGATGTCGACGGAGACGTCGCTGTGCAGAGCCAAGGTCAGGTCGTAGTCGCCGACCATCTTGAACGGGCCCTCGGGCATGCGCACCTCGGCCTTGCTCACATCGAAGCCTTGAGCCTTCAGCGCGTCGGCGATATCGACGTTGGTGACGGAGCCGAACAGACGGCCATCGACACCGGCCTTCTGGCTGATCTGCAACATATAGCCGGTCAGCTTTTCGGCACGGCTCTGGGCAGTCGCCAGCTTCTCGGCGGCGATCTTCTCCAGCTCGGCGCGGCGCTGCGCGAATTCCTCGCGGTTGGCCGCGGTCGCACGTTTGGCCTTACCCTGGGGAATCAGGAAGTTACGGGCAAAACCGTCCTTGACCCGAACCACATCGCCCAAAGCACCCAGGTTAACAACCTTTTCCAGCAGAATGATTTCCATGTCGCGTTCCTTCTTACTGGTGCAGGTCGGTGTAAGGCAGCAGGGCCAAGAACTGGGCGCGCTTGATCGCGGTGGCCAGCTGACGCTGATAGTGGGCACGGGTGCCGGTGATGCGGGCGGGGATGATGCGGCCCTGCTCGGTCAGGAAGTCCTTTAGAACTTCGGTGTCCTTGTAGTCGATTTCTTTCACGCCCTCGGCGGTGAAGCGGCAAAATTTCTTGCGGCGGAACAGTGCGCCGCCGGTCTTGCCCTTGCCTTTGTTATCAGGCTTGCGTCGGAAAAACGCCATGGTTGTTACTCCTTAATTCAATTCGTAATCGGTTACGTGCAACGTCAACAAGCTGCTGCGGGGGCTCTTGCGGTCGAGGAATCCGGCGACGCTGACCTGGGTTCCCACCGGGCTCTGGCTCAGTTTTCGGGCTATCTCGCCAAAGGCGATCGCCTCAACCTCGCACACCACCTGACGCATCCGGCCCGCCTCTTGCTGCTCCGATCCGTGTACCAGCCGCATCTGTACGGTGGGCACGCCGGCCGGGGTGAAGCGCAGACCGCTGGTTTCCAGGATTTGCCCGGTCAACTCGACCCGGTTGGCCACCCTTAGGCGGCAGCCTCGGTCGAAGCCTCCTGCTGCGACTGAGGAGCCAGCATATTGCGGGACTTCTCTTCCTTCATCATCGGCGAGGCACCGGTGACGGCCTCGTCACGCTTGATGACGATGTGACGCAGGATGGCATCGTTGAAGCGGAAGCCGTGATCCAGCTCGTCCAGGGTTTCCTGGTCGCACTCGATGTTCATCAGCACGTAGTGGGCCTTGTGCACCTTCTGGATGGTGTAGGCCATCTGGCGGCGGCCCCAGTCTTCCAGACGATGGATATGACCGTTCTTGGACGTGATCAGGCTGCGGTAACGCTCGACCATGGCGGGCACCTGCTCGCTCTGGTCCGGATGGACGATAAAGACGATTTCGTAGTGACGCATAACACTCCTTTCGGACTAAGGCCCCCCGTCAGATTCGACCTAAAGCCGAAGCAGCGGTGGAGCAAGGAACCCGGCTCGAACCGACAAGCCGGGGAAGGGGCAGGATTCTAATGAAAAATCAGTCGGATAGCAAGACCGGAAACCCGCGTCAGGCCACGCAATCGACGTGATAGGCCACCTTGCCGTCGATGGCTTCCTTGACCAGACCATGGATGTCGGTCTCGAACCCCGGGAATTGCTCATTGAAATCACGGGCGAACTGCAAGTAGCGCACGATCGTGCCGTTGAAGCGTTCGCCCGGGATCAGCAAGGGGATGCCCGGCGGATAGGGGGTGAGCAGCACGCTGGTGATGCGGCCTTCCAGCTTGTCGATCTCGACCCGCTCGATCTCGCGATGCGCCATCTTGGCGAAGGCCTCGGCCGGCTTCATCGCCGGCGCCATCTCGGACAGGTACATCTCGGTCGTCAGCCGGGCGACGTCGTTGGCCTTGTAGATGCTGTGGATCTGGTCGCACAAGTCCCTGAGGCCGATCTTCTCGTAACGCGGCTGTTTCTCGATGAATTCCGGCAACACCTTCCACAACGGCTGGTTCGCGTCGTAATCGGTCTTGAACTGCTGCAAGGCGGTCAACAGCGTGTTCCAACGGCCCTTGGTGATGCCGATAGTGAACATGATGAAGAAGGAATACAGACCGGTCTTCTCGACGATGACGCCATGCTCGGCCAGATACTTGGTGACGATGGCGGCCGGGATACCCCGGTCGGCAAACTCGCCGGACACATCCAAGCCCGGGGTGATAATGGTCGCCTTGATCGGGTCGAGCATATTGAAGCCCGGCGCGATGTTGCCGAAACCGTGCCAACGCTCATTGTCCTTCAGCATCCAGTCTTCCTGGTCACCCACACCCTCGGCCTCCTCGGCCAGGTATTGCGGGCCCCAAACCTTGAACCACCAGGACTGGCCAAACTCGCGCTCGACCTTGCGCATCGCGCGACGGAAATCCATAGCCTCGACCAGGGACTCCTCGACCAGGGCGGTACCGGCCGGCGGCTCCATCATCGCCGCCGCCACATCGCAGGAGGCGATGATCGCGTATTGCGGCGAAGTCGAGCTATGCATCAGATAGGCCTCGTTGAACACGTCGCGATCGAGCTGACGTTGCTCCGAGTCCTGCACCAGGATCTGCGAGGCCTGGCTTAAGCCGGCCAACAGCTTGTGCGTGGACTGGGTGGCGAAGATCATCGAATCCTTGCAGCGCGAGCGGCCCTCGCCGATGGCGTGGTAGTCGCCATAGAAGTCGTGGAAGGCGGCGTGCGGCAACCAGGCCTCGTCGAAATGCAGGGTATCG
>JAJZTV010000065.1 GCA_021847385.1 Pseudomonadota bacterium
ATCTAATAGACGATGACCTGATGCGGATCGGCCTTGTCCGGCGCAGTCAGGCCATATTCGAGCGGTTGCACCCGACCGTAGAAGAAATTGTTGTTATTGACCGCGGCCATGACGTTCTTCACCGTGGTATCGAGATCGTACGGCGAATCGCGCACGATCACCGGCCTCTGCCCCGTGGCCTTGTCCATCTGCCGGCCCAGCCGCGCCTGCTCGAAGCCGCGCACGAAGCTCACGATGTCTTCGATGTCGCGCACCGACAGCCCCTTCTTCAGATAGGACTCCATCGGCGTGCCTTCATGGCCTTGCATCAATGTGAGTTTGATCATGGCATCGGGGGCCGAGGCGAGAAAGCCGCTGTTATTGAGCGCCGGCGCCATGATCGGCAAATCGCGCGGGCGCGAGAAAGTCACCCCGGTGCCTTTGCCGCCCTCGCCGCTCGCGCCATGGCAAGCGGCGCACTCTTTGGCATAGAGATCAGCGCCGTGGGCGCGATTAGCCTTGATCGCTTGGCCTGAAAAAATCAGCGGCTTGGTCTGATTCCAAGACCGGACCTGATGCACCAAGGCCTCGATCTCGGCCGGTTTCAGATAGGTGTAGGACGGCATCACCCGGCCCGGCCGGCCGTACTTGATGGTCTTGCGGATATAGTCGTCGCTGATGGTGCCTTGGAACGAAGGCAAGGCCAGCGGCACGCCGATACCGCCGGTGCCATTGGCACCGTGGCAGACGGCACAGTGTTCGGCATAGAGCTTGCCGCCATCCGGCGCTGCCGCCGCCTGAGCCAGACCCACCCCCATGAGCCATGCACTGACCGCCACCGCTATCTTCTTGAACATATGCCACCCTTCGCCGACTCGAACAAGATATTTAATACAAGCATATCCTAAATGATCGATCGCTATAACCGCGACCGATAGTGCATCCGCCACATTGCGACACCGACAACGAGGCTTTAGCATCGGCGTATGCGCCTGCCCATCGTCTTCTGCATGACCTTGCTGCTGTGCCCAACCCTGCCCGCGCAAGCGGCAGATAGCCGCATCGCGCGCGACGGCGTGGTGTTCAGTATCGGCGTGCGCAACAGCGAAGGCGTCACCGCGTTTTACGCCGCCCGGGGTTTTCCCCAGCCCATGCTGGACGCCATCGGCCAAACCTGCTTCGTCGGTGCCGGCATCCACAATGAGCGTCGCGACACGCTTTGGTTGACCTTGACCGACTGGCGCTTCAGCGATGCCGCCGGGCGCGAGGTCAAGCGCATCACCCGCGCCGAGTGGGATGACCGCTGGACGCGGATGCAGGCGCCTTATGCCGCACGCGCCACCTTCGATTGGACCCAATTGCCCGAGAGCCGAGACCTGCAACCGGGCGAGCCGGTCGGCGGCAATATCGCGCTCGTCAGCCCCGGCGGTGAATTCAGCCTGACCGCCCGTTTCCGCACGGCTGGCGGCGAGGTGCTGGAAATCGCCGTGCCGGGCCTGCGTTGCGAAGGGGCCAAGCCGTGAGCGTACTGCGGTGGGGCCGGCTATTTGCGCTTGGCCTCATGCTGAGCCTGCCAGCCGGCGCCGCGGAGCCGGCGAGCCCGAATGGCCTACTCCCCCTCGATGGCCGCCCGGCGCCGGCCTTGCACTTGAACGATATGGACGGCAAGACCATCGATCTCGCCCAACTCAAGGGCCATTGGGTGCTGGTGCATTTCTGGGCGGGCTGGTGCGGCCCCTGCCGGCGCGAGATGCCGACCTTGGCCAAGATGCTGCAAGCGCTGCCGCCGAATCGCTTGAACCTGCTCTTGGTTAATACGGCGGAAACCGACGACGAGGTATTCGGCTTTCTCGCCGAGGTCGACATGGATTTGGTGCCGCTGATGGACCGCGACGGCCTTGCCACCAAGCGCTGGCAGCCGCGCGGCTTGCCCTCCACCTTCATCGTCGACCCGCAAGGCCGGCTGCGCTACCTCGCCCTGGGCGGCCGCGACTGGGCCTCGAAACCCTATCTGGATTTCCTGCTCGGGCTGACGGCCAAGCCCTAGCCCTATCGGCCGGGCCTCGGTGCTCGCACCGAGGCCCGGCCAGCTTAGGAGTAGACGCCATGCCGTTCGATATTGAACGCACGCAACACCATATTGAAGGCACGGTTGCTGGTGGCTTGCACCACCGCGTCAAAGATGTCGCGATCGCTCCAGCCCTGCGCGCGCGCCGCCTCGATCTCTGCCGCAGTCACTGAGCCCGCCTCGCCCACCGACTTCAGCGCCAAGCGCAGCAAAGTTTTATCCTTCTCGTCGAACGGGGCCGCTTCGGGATTACTGCGCGCGGCCCTGATTTCATCCAGGCTCAGCCCCATATTGCTCAGGAAGCCCTCGTTCATGTCGATGCAGAAGCCGCAGTTCGCGCGCGACGACACGAGATAGCGGATCATCGCCATCAGCTTGGGCGGGATCCGCTCGCCACTGTTGAAATAGCCGATGTTGCCGACGAAGTTCTGCAGCAAGGTCGGGCTGAAGCTATAGAGCCGCAGGCCATCCGGCACAAAGCCGACGTGCTGTTCGATGGCGCTGAATATCGCGGCCACTTTTTCCTCGTCGCCGGCCGGAATTTGCGGGGTAAGCAGGGGGGGTTGGCTATGGGCTTGCATTGCACTACTCCTTTTGAAAGAACGACACAGACAAGTAGTAGACCGGTCGGTCAACTACGGGGTACAAGGGGCCACACTCGAAACATGGCAGAACCTAGTGCTTGGCAGGGATACGGATTTGCGTCATCGTCGGCAGCAACTGACGCAATACCTCGGGATCGTTCTGGGTCTTGGCCAGCATCATGACCCCCTCGAAATACGCCAGCATGGCGTGCGCCGTCGCCTCGCAATCGATGCCGCCCAAGTCACCTCGCCCCTTCGCCTCTTGCAGCAGCGCGGCGAACGTCGCTTGGAATTTATCGAAGATATGCGCGATCTTGTGCCGTATGGCTTCGTCCTGCGTGGCCATCTCGGTCGCCAAATTGCCGAACGGACAACCCAACACCATGCCGGTCTCGGCGGCGAGCTGCTTCTGGATTTCATAGGCCAGTTCGGTCAGCCGCTGCAGCCGGGCCAAAGGCGGCAACTGCGGGTCGAACGCCCGATCGACCAGGCCCTGCTTCGCCCAGACGACGAAGTCGTCGAGCACCGCCAGGGTCAAGTCGCGCTTGCTCGGAAAGAAATGATAGAAGCTGCCCTTCTGCACCCCCGCCTTGTCGCATATGGCGGCAATCCCGACGTCGGCATAGCTGCGCGAATGGATCAATTCGCGCGCCGCGTCGAGAATGCGTTGCTGGGTGTCGGATTCGCTAGCCATAACCGAATCATACTTGACCGATCGGTCTAGTCAAGCGGCAAACCGCGATTTTCTGCCGACTCGGGCAGTCAGGCCGTCGTATTGACCAGGAGCCCCACCGTTTCGCCCAAACCGTTGACCGTCGGGCCCGAGGCCTGAGCGGCGCCGTTGAGGATGCGGTGGCTGCCGTTCGGATCGTTCGGGTCCGCCTGCTGCGCCAGCCGAGATCGCTGCACCGACTGCTCGATATATTGGGTCGCCAGGTTGCCGGCTGCGCAAGAAGAACATGAGTCGATTGCCATAAACTCTCCCGTGGAAACGCGGTCAAATCGCCGTGGTCAGAGTCACCAGCCACTGGGGCGCGACATCCAGCACCCAGGTCTCGAAGGCCTTGTCGGCGCCGGTCAGAATCAGGATGCCAAGCACCAGCATCACCCCGCCGAGAATCTGCTTGCCATATTTGCCGGCAGTCATCAACGAACCGCGCATCTTCGCCATCGCCTGACGCGACAGCAGACCGAGCACGACCAGCGGCAGGCCGGCGCCGATGCCGAACAAGGCCATCACCACGGAAACCTGCGCCAAGTTTTGGCCTTGGCTGGCCAGGCCGATGGCCGCGCCCAATGTCGGCCCGACGCACGGGCTCCAAACCACGCCGAGCAACAGGCCGAGAATGAACTGGCCGGCCAGGCCATTGAGCGTGACCTTGGACAACAGGGTCTGGCCGACCCCGGACAAGCTGGAGGTGGCGCCGGCAAAGCGCTCTTGCAGATAGGACGAAAGCAGGATAACGCCGAACATCAGCAACATGGCTGCCGCGATATTGCGCAAGACCTCCTGATCCAAACCCAAAGACACGCCCAGGCTAGCGAAGAAAATACCGACCGAGGTGAACGACAAGGCCAGGCCGGCCGCCAAGGCGAAGGCACCGAAGCGATGTGCCATAACCGCGCTGCCGAGCAGGATGGGGACCAGCGGCAACACGCAGGGCGACAATGTGGAGAGACTGCCGGCCGCGACCGACAGGCCATAGGTTCCTAGACCGAATTCCATATCGCCTCCTTACTGTACGTTCATCAACAGCGCAGTGATGCCGGCCTCGCTGGTGTCGCCGAGCGAGCGTGCAACCTCTTTGCCGCCCTTGAACACGATCAGCGTGCTCTGACGCACGGCTCGGAAATAGCGGACGGCAGGCTTCTGCTTGTCGAAATCGACGCGCAGGGCCGTGATGGGCTGAAAATCCTTTTCTTTGAGCAGCGTGTCGATGATCGGCGCTTGCGCCCGGCAGACCGGGCACCAATCGGCATGGATCAGGACCAGGATCGGCCTACCCTGTTTTTGCAAGGCATCGAAGGTCGCTTGCTCATAGGGCTGACCCGCTGCCAGGACGGGGCCGGCGGCCAGCAGGGCAATAAGCAACAGGGAACGCAGGATATTCAGCATGGTGTACTCCGTACAGTTAGGCCACGATTAGTCGACCGGCGATGCGATTCCTGACAGCGCGCATCGCTGCTTCTGGATACCGCGATGAATTCCAAGCGGAACGCCTTAGGCAGACGGTGTACCCGCCACCCAACCGACCGATAGATCGAGGAGGCCCCGAGGCGCAGATCGACCCGCTCGTCTTTCGCTTATGATTCGGGCCATGCAGCCCATTCTCATTGTCGGCAATGCCGTGCTCGATATCGTTCTTGGCGTCGATCGCTATCCCCAGGAAGACGAAGAAATGCGTGCGTGCTCGCGTCAGGCCCGCCTGGGCGGCAACGCCGCCAACACGGCGCGGGTTCTGGCTGGGCTAGGCTACGAAACCCGCTTGCTCGCCACTCTGGCGCCGGATGCCGCCGCCAGCGAACTGCGCGGTCTGTTGATTGCAGCAGGCGTAAATACCGAATATCTGGTCGCCGCCACCGGCGGTCATACCCCGGTGTCGTACATCCTGCTGCATGCGGCCAACGGTTCGCGCACCATCGTCCACCACCGCGAGCTGGCGGAACTGCGCCTGGCGGACTTCCAAGCCCTGCCGCTGGCCGCTTATGGCTGGGTGCATTTCGAAGGCCGCAATGTCACAGCGGTCCAAGGCATGCTGGCGCATCTGCGCGAATCGAATTTCGCCGGGCGCATTTCGCTCGAGCTCGAAAAGGATCGGCCGCAAATCGAAGCGCTGATGCCCTATGCCGACTTGATCCTGTTCTCGCGCGCCTTGGCCGAGGCGCGCGGCTACAGCGATGCCCCTGGTCTGCTCGCCGCGATGCATGAGTTGGCGCCGCATGCCGACCTGACCTGCACCTGGGGTGCCGCCGGGGCCTGGGCCTTGGGCCACGACAACGGCTTGCATCATTGCCCCGCCTTGATGCCGGCCACGGTCGTGGACACCCTTGGCGCCGGGGATGTGTTCAATGCCGGCATGATCGCTGCCATGACCGGTGGCGTCGATCTGGCCTCGGCCTTGACCCAAGCGACTCGGCTAGCCGGCCGCAAGGTCGGGCAACAGGGCTTGGACGGCCTGCGCCTAAACGACCCGGCTTAAGCGCAAACGACCGCTAGCCGCCCACCGGGCCGCTCAAGCTTACCAAGCGGTAAGCAAACTTTTTTCGACTTGTTGCATCAAACCTCTTCGATAAGGGGTGCATCGGCCTGGCCTGCCCCAGCCGTTGCCATCTCGTCCACTTTCCACGGACTCGTTCACAGGAGGAAGCATGCAACCCCGTTTCATTGCTCGTGGCTTGGCGATCTTTTCCCTTATGGGCATGGCCTTGGGCGCCTACGGCTGGTGGTCGACCGTCCATCCCGCCGTGGCTGCAAGCACTTCGGCGCCGCCGCCCATTATTCAGGCGGTAGGCGGACTGCCCGATTTCAGCGCCATCGTGCAGGCCTACGGCCCGGCCGTGGTCAACATCACTTCGACCTCGGACGGCGGCCGCGAGCAAGGCAACCCGTTCGGCATCGCCCCCGACGACCCAATGTACGAATTTTTCCGCCGCTTCGGCATGCCCATGATGCCGCGCGACGACGGACCGCATATGGCACAAGGCTCGGGCTTCATCGTCGATGCCGATGGCATCATCCTGACCAATGCGCATGTCGTGGACGATGCCAGCGAGGTGACGGTGAAACTCACGGACAAGCGCGAATTTCGCGCCAAGGTCATCGGCATCGACAAGCCCTCCGATGTGGCCGTGCTTAAGATCAGCGCCAAGAATCTACCCGTGGTCCGCGTTGGCAACGCTAGCGCGGTCAACGTCGGCGAGTGGGTCTTGGCCATCGGCTCGCCCTTCGGTTTCGAAAACAGCGTGACCGCCGGCATCGTCTCCGCCAAATCGCGCAGCCTGCCGGACGAGAACTATGTGCCCTTCATCCAAACCGATGTGGCCGTGAATCCGGGCAATTCGGGCGGGCCGCTGTTCAATATGCACGGCGAAGTCATCGGCATCAATTCGCAGATCTACACTCACTCAGGCGGTTACCAAGGACTCTCTTTCGCCATCCCCATCGATGTGGCGATGAAGGTGGAGTCGCAAATACTGCAGCACGGCAAGGTGGTGCGGGGGCGGATGGGTGCGGCCATCCAGGACTTGAACCAGGACTTGGCGGAATCGTTCGGTCTCGGTTCGCCCAAGGGCGCATTGGTCAATAGCGTCGAGCCCGACAGCCCAGCCGAACGCGCAGGCCTGAAACCCGGTGATGTGGTGCTCGCGTTGAACGGCCAAACGATCAATTCTTCTGCCGATCTACCGCCCAAGGTCGCCGATCTCAAACCGGGCTCGGAGGCTGTGCTGGATGTCTGGCGCGATCACCGCGCGCAAAGAATGACCGTCAAGATTGGCGAAATCAAAGCCAAATCGGCGGCCTTCGCCGTCGGCGAAAACGACAAAGGACGTCTAGGCCTATCGGTGCGGCCCTTGAGCCAGGAAGAAAAACAGCAATTGCACGTCGCCGGCGGGCTCGTGGTGGCCGAGGCCAGTGGCCCCGCGGCGCGGGCCGGAGTGCGGCCAGGCGACGTGATCCTGGCCGCGAACGGCACCCCCATCGGCAGCGTCGAACAATTGCGCCGGCTGGCGAAGAACGCTTCGAGTCGGCACCTTGCCCTGCTGATCCAACGAAATGACGAGAAGCTATTTATCCCGATCAATCTAGGCTGAGCCATGCCGCACAGGATCGACCGGACATGAGGCCCGACCATATTGGACTCGGGGCGCACATCCTTCCCACCTCCGCCAACCTGGTTGGCGCTTGCATGTGCGCCATCCCGATCGTCAAACTGCTGCACCGGAGTAGTTGGAGCACCTGGATCGACAAGGGCCTGGCCCTGGCCAGCCTGCTCTTTCTCACCAGCGCGGGCCTGTCCTATCTTTCGATGCGGCACAGTCGCAACGGGCAAGGCACGGAGAATCTGGCGGAGATTCTCTTCCTAGTCGGCCTAGGTACCGTCTTCATGAGCCTGATGCTGCTGTCATGGAGCATCGCCTAGGCCGTGCCGGCAGCCCACTACCCTAGTTATCGAGATAATAAGATTGAAATGCCAAGCGCCTGGCAGACTCGGCAAAGACCTTGAGCCAACGTAGCCGCGCCGCACTCGGCTCATGGGCCGCGCCGATGCCGCCGCCATCGCCCTCGGCCGCCTGCAAATAGGGTACCGCCCCTTCGTCCAAGGTACAGCCATAGGCCTCGGCCGAAAGCAAGGCACCCAACCAGTCGGCCTCGCGTTCCTGCCACTGCCAATGTTGAGACAGCTTGAGTGCCAAGGCGATATTGCCGTCGAGCAGGCTCATGGCCCTGTCGCCGTTGCCGGTCCAGCTAGCACCCTTGCCCGACACCACGGCCAACAACCGGGCATCTTCATCGAAATGGCGCTGCGCAATGTGCCCGATCTCATGTCCCACGACAAAGGCCAGTTGGCAGGTATTCAGCCTTAAGGCCGACGGCGCAAGGACGATGACATTGGGCGCGTAGGAATAAGCCGACCCCTTGTCTTCGCCCACCGTAGCCAAAAAGCGGATATCGCTGCGGCCAGCCAGATCCGCCATCAGTTTCCAACCTGGATGCGGCTTGAGCGGTGCACACGATTCGCAAGGCGCATTTGACCAGGCATAGTGCGGCAATCGCGGCTGATCGGGAAACCAAAGCGCCTTGGCCGGCTGTCCCGCCTGCACGGGTTTGCCGAGTGATGTAAGCAGCAATAAGGCCAGCGTCGGCCAACGCCGCAATGCGGAAAGAGCTGAGCTCGGTCGAACCATCACGGCAGGGTCCATCGCAGTCACATTATTTACATATATACGAATATGCCGGACACACAAGCCAAGAAAGCGCCGGATCGGCCAATGTTGCAGAGAGCCGGGGAAATGACAGTAGAATGGCCACGAACTTCAAAGGAGACCGTGAGATGTTCGACTCCGCCTCGACCGATGAAGCCGTGCACGAAATCAAGAAAGACTGGCGCGAATGCGTCGACCTCCGCGCCGAGCTCAGCCGCCTCAAGGCGGAACGCAAGGTGTTGCTCGAGTTAGCCTCCGCTGCCGCCTTGTTGCTGCGCGATCTGGATGCCGACACCTTCGAAACCCACGAAGCCGCTGAGCTGCTCTATGACCTTTTGCAGCAACTGCCTAGCCAAACCGTGGTAGAGAGTCCTTATCGGAGGCCACACACCGAAGCTGAACCTCGCGGCTGAAGGGTGTCTCGGCGCCGGCCTTCGTACTATATTGAACCAAGCCCACGGCACCTGCCTGGGCCGACACCGAAAGGAACCGAGCCGTATGACCAAGCAGTCGGCGCAGGATACCCCTACCCGTTCCGCCTCGGGCTATGATCTGACCCCACCGACCGACGCCGAAAAGGCGGTCCTGGCTGCCGGTCTCGACGCGGAAGAGCGCCGCGTGATCCTCGCGCACGGTACCGAGCGTCCCTTTTGCGGTGGCCTGCTCGAGGAAAAACGCGAGGGCGTATTCGCCTGCCGACTCTGCGGTTTGCCATTGTTCCACTCCGCCGGCAAATTTGAATCCGGCACCGGCTGGCCCAGCTTTCATACGCCGTTCGATCCCGACCACCTCCGCTATCTCCGCGACGACAGCCACGGCATGGTGCGCACCGAGATTCGATGCCGCCGCTGCGATGGCCATCTCGGCCATGTCTTCGAAGACGGGCCACCGCCCACCGGCCTGCGTTATTGCCTGAATTCCGTGTCGCTCAAGTTCGCCGAACAGCCTACTGGCAATCGATAACAAACGCTCGGAGCGACAAGGCATGACGATGAATGCAGCCGATCTCGTGCACGACATCAGATCG
>JAJZTV010000066.1 GCA_021847385.1 Pseudomonadota bacterium
CGGGCAGAACACCTGGTTGCCCTGGGGCTCGTCGTTCTTGATGAAGTCGCCGCCCAGCCAGAACTGGTAGGCCGCCTTGGCGAACGGCTCGGGACGCAGGCCCAGCTTGGGCTTGATGATGGTGCCGGCGATGTAGCCGCCGTTCACGACCGGACGGCCGAGGATGCGCCACAGGTTGGAGATGTCGGTGGCCGGGCCGTCGAACATCTGGATCGCGCGCTCGGGCACGTAGAAGTCGATCATCTTGGCGTGCTCGATGTCGCCCATGCCCTGGTTGTTGCCGATGGCCAGGGTCAGGAAGGAGACCATCATGAACCGGCCGTCGGTGACGTTGCGGTCGAACAGCTCCAGCGGATAGGCGATCCGCATGTCTTCGGTGGCTTCGTCGATGTAGTAGACCAGGGCGTCGACGCCCTTGGTGAATTCATCGGTGGTGGAGACTTCGACGTTGGTGCCGGTGGAGGACTCGGCGGCGAAGTGGGCGGCGGCTTCCAGGTAGCCGTAGCCGCTCTTCGGCTTCATCTTGTAGGCGACCAGGATGTGCTTGCCACCCTTGATCAGGTCCTCTTCCTTGAGGGACAGATCGGCATAACGTGCGGACTGATCCATGGATATGCTCCTTAAGAGATGCGAATAGTTGAATCGAACAAGCTCGCACGCAGGAAAAACCCTGTGCAGAACGGGGCGAACTATACCCGCCCCGATCCATAAGAAAAAATCACAGTTTTTGATAATTTACATAATTAGAAGCTTATAATTGCGCCCATGCTGCATCTGACCATTCGCCAACTCAAGATCTTCGAGGCCGTTGCCCGCCAGCTCTCGATCACCCGCGCCGCCGAGGAACTGCACTTGTCCCAGCCGGCCGTCTCGATGCAGATGAAGAAACTGGCCGATGTGGTCGGCCAGCCGTTGATGGAGCAGGAGGGCAAACGCGTGCGCCTGACTGCCGCCGGCGAGGAGCTGGCCATTTCGGCACGCGAGGTCATCACCTCGCTCAAACGCTTCGAACTGGGGCTGGTCGCGCGCAAGGGCCTGGCCGGCGGTTATCTACGCCTGGCCGCCATCACCACCGCCACCTATTTCGTGCCGCGCCTGCTTGGCGAATTCGCCAAGCTGCACCCCGGCGTGAAGGTGTCGCTGCGCGTGGTCAACCGCGAACAAGCGCTGGAGAGCTTGGCCGCCGGACTGGAGGACATCTACGTGCTGGGCCAGCCACCGGTGAATATGCCGATCACGGCCCAGCCCTTCATGGACAACCCGCTGGTGGTGATTGCGGCACCCGACCACCCGCTGGCCCGCAAGCGGAATATCCCGCTCGAGCGGCTGAGCGAAGAACCCTGGCTGATGCGGGAAGAGGGCTCGGGTACCCGCAAGGCGGTGGAACGCCTGTTCGCCAGCCAAGGCCTCGCCCTCGCCCCGCGGATGGAACTCGGCGGCAGCGAGGCGATCAAACAGGCGGTATTGGCGGGGTTGGGCATTTCGGTACTGTCGCGCCATTCCTTGGCCTTGCACAGCCCAGACCAATTCGCCATCCTCGACGCCAAGGGTTTCCCCATTCGCCGCCAGTGGCATGCGGTGTATCCGGCCGAGCGGCCGTTGACCGTGGTTGCCCGCACCTTCCTCGATTTCCTGCTTGCCTATAACAAGAGCCATGACTCCAACACAAATTGACGCCACCCGCAGCGCACTGGCCATGGTCCTACCCATGCGCCACCCGGCCGATGCTGCACTCTCCCATTTCTTCCGCGAGAACCCGAAACTCGGCGGCCGCGACCGCGCCTTCATTGCCGAAGCGGTCTATGGCGTAGTGCGCCACCTGCGCAGCCTGGAAACGCTGTGCGATGGCCGTAACGGCCGGCAATTGCTGCTGGCTTGGCTGGCCCGACATGGCGGCCACAACCTGCGCGAATTCGAGGCCATCACCCGCGAAGACGAATTCAAATGGCTGAAGGAGATCAAGGCCGCGCAGTTGACGGATCGACCGGCGGCGGTGCAACTCGACCTACCGGACTGGCTGTATGAGCAGCTGCATGAAAGCTATGGTGAGCGCCTGCCGGAACTGATGCGCGCGCTGAACCGTCCGGCCCCGCTCGATCTACGGGTAAATCCGATGAACAGCGACCGCGATGCCATACTGGCCCAACTCAAGGCCGAGGGCTTCGCCGCCGAGGCCACGCCCTATTCGCCGCTGGGCATCCGGCTCAAGGACAAGCCCGCCCTGCAAAAGCACCCCCTGTTCTTGAATGGCCAAGTCGAGGTGCAGGACGAAGGCAGCCAGCTGCTCGGTCTATTGATGGCCCCTAAGCGCGGCGAGATGGTGTGCGACTTTTGCGCCGGCGCCGGAGGCAAGACCATGTTGCTCGGCGCGCTGATGCGCTCGACCGGCCGGCTCTACGCCTTCGACGTCTCGGAGAAGCGGCTGAATAACCTGAAGCCGCGGCTCAAGCGCTCGGGCCTATCGAATGTGCAGGCGCAATTGATCGCCAACGAGCGCGACACCAAGGTCAAGCGCCTGGCGGCCAAGTTCGACCGCGTGCTGGTCGATGCGCCCTGCTCCGGCACCGGCACCCTGCGCCGCAACCCAGACCTGAAATGGCGGCAGACCCCCGAAGCCTTGGCTGAACTCAACGCCAAGCAAGAGAGCATCCTGCGATCGGCCGCGACCTTGGTAAAAATCGGCGGCCGCTTGGTTTATGCCACCTGCAGCCTGCTGCGCGAAGAAAACGAGGCCGTCGTCGAGGCCTTCCTCACCGCGCACGCCGAATTCAAGTTGGTGCCGGCCGGCGAGGTGTTGACGGCACAACACATCGGCCTGGCGATGGGTGACTATTTACGGCTCAATCCCGCCCGACACGGCACCGATGCCTTCTTCGCTGCCGTCCTGGAAAGAACCGCTTGAGATCCGCCCTATTGCTTTCATTTGGCCTCGCATTCGGCGGCCTGGCCGTAGCCAGCGAGCCACTGTCGCTGTCCGCCCAGGGTCAGGTGCAAGTCGCGTTCACGCCGGGCGACGATGCCGGCGCGCTGATCGTCGACACGATCGCCAAGGCAAAGCGACAGATCCTGGTACAGGCCTTCAGCTTCACGCACAAGGACATCGCCGATGCCTTGATCGCAGCACACCGACGCGGTGTCGATGTACAGTTGATCGCCGACCCCGAGCAGACTGAGAAAACCGCCACGAGCCGGATCGAAGCCATCGCCCATGGCGGCGTACCGGTCTACTTGGACGGCCAGCACGCATCGGCGCACAATAAAATCATGGTGATCGATACCGGGTCCGCCAATGCGACCGTGATCACCGGCAGCTTCAATTTCACGCATGCCGCGCAATATCGCAATGCCGAAAACGTGCTGGTGTTGCGCAGCAATCCTTTGCTGGCCGATGCCTATGCCGCCAATTGGCGCCGGCATCGCACCCATTCACTGCCCTTCAGACGCTAGCCATGAGCGAATTGCAAAAAGCCGAAAATCTGATCGCCCCCTTGCTCGACAACCTGAGCGATCCGGCCCTGATCACCCAAGGCGTCCTATTGCTGACGGCCTTCATCCTGGGCGGCTTGATCCTGCGGCCGCTGCGCAAGAGGCTCTCATCGGACATGCAAGCCCGCTGGACCGAACACAACTGGCAGCGCGTGTTGTGGCCGGCCTTCATGCTGCTGACCGCGCTCATCGGCCGCCCCCTGCTCGGCTTGTGGCAAAGCGTGCATCTGCTCAACCTGGCCGTGCCCTTGCTGTTGTCGTTCACGGTGGTGCAGGCCAGCTTCCTGCTGTTGCGCCACATCTTCAATCCCAGCGCGGCACTGCGCGCAGTCGAGCGCGTGGTCTTCTGGTTGGTGTGGGGCATCCTGGCGCTGCACATCACCGGTTTCCTCGACAGCCTGATCAGTGGCATGGATGCCATCGGCTTCCATGTCGGCAAACAACATTTGTCGCTCTATACCCTCGCGCTGGCGGTCATCTCGGTCTGCCTCACACTGATCGTCGCCCTGTGGATCTCGCGCATCATCGAGCACCGCTTCATCGAACTGACGCCGCTCAACACCAACCTGAAAGTCGCGCTGACCAAACTGACCCGAGGCGTGCTGTTGGTGATCGCCGTGCTGATCGCCTTGCCGCTGGTCGGCATCGACATCACCGCGCTCTCGGTCTTCGGCGGCGCCCTAGGCGTTGGGCTGGGCCTGAGCCTGCAAAAGATCGCCAGCAACTATGTCTCCGGCTTCACCTTGCTGCTCGACCAATCGATCCGCATCGGTGACATGGTGACAGTGGGCGACCGCTTCGGCCAAGTGCAACGCATTGCCACCCGCTACACGGTCATTCGCGGCCTGGACGGCACCGAGGCGATCATCCCGAACGAGACCCTGATCACCTCCACCGTGGTCAACCACACCCTGGCCAACCCCAACAACCGGGTGGGCATACCGGTGCAAGTCGCGTACGGCACCGACTTGGAGTGCGCTCGCACCGCCCTGCTCGCGGCCCTGTCCGGGCAAAACCGGGTATTGCCGGAACCTCCGCCGGCCGTCCTGCTCAAAGATTTTTCCGAGAGCGGCATCGATCTGGAACTGGCCTTTTGGATTGCCGATCCGGAAGAGGGCCAGCTCTCATTGAAGTCCGACATCAATTGGGCGATCTGGCAGACCTTCCAGCGCGAGGGCATCGAAATCCCTTACCCGCGGCGCGTGGTCGAGATCGTGGACAAACGCTGACCGCCCGCCGTCCTACAATGACATTGTTTTCTGTTTGAGGCTTCAGCCCATGTTGCACGGTTTTATCGATTTGCCCTGGTGGGGTTATGTCGCCGTCATGCTGGCGATGACCCATGTCACCATCGCCGCCGTCACCATCTTTCTACACCGCGCCCAGGCCCACCGCGCCCTCGACCTGCATCCTCTGGTAATGCATTTCTTCCGGCTCTGGCTCTGGCTGACCACCGGCATGATGACCCGGGCCTGGGTCGCCATTCACCGCAAGCACCACGCCAAATGCGAAACCGCCGACGACCCACACAGCCCGCAGGTCATGGGCTTGAACAAGGTGCTGTTGGAAGGCGCCGAGCTGTACCGGGCCGAGGTGGGTAACCGGGAGACCCTGGACAGATACGGCCACGGCACACCCGACGACTGGCTGGAACGCCACGTCTACACGCCGCATAGCAGCAAGGGCATCTTGCTCATGCTGGCGATCGACGTCACCCTGTTCGGCCCGCTCGGCCTAACCGTCTGGGCGGTGCAGATGCTGTGGATTCCGTTCTTCGCCGCCGGCGTGATCAACGGTGTCGGCCACTACTGGGGTTATCGCAATTACACCTGTGAAGATGCCAGCACCAACATCGCACCCTGGGGCATCCTGATCGGCGGTGAAGAGCTGCACAACAATCACCATGCCTACGGCAGCTCGGCCAAGCTATCGAGCCGCTGGTACGAGTTCGACATCGGCTGGGCCTATATCCGCGCCCTACAAATCTTCGGTTTGGCCAAGGTCAAGAAGGTCGCACCTAAGGTTCGCTGGGGCGAGATCAAGCACTTCTGCGATACCGACCTGCTCGGCGCCATCATCACCCATCGCTACGACGTGCTCAGCCGTTACACACGCTCGGTTCAACGCATTTGCACGCAGGAGATCGGCAAGTTGCGCGCGAACCTGCCCGAACTCGCCGCCCATGGCACGATCCGGCAATTGCGCCACCGCTTTCAGCGCGATCGCAGCGAGTTGAACGAACCGGAAAAGGCACAACTGGCCACCGTACTGGCCAGCAGCCCCAAGCTGCGCACCATCTATCAAATGCGCGAAGAACTCACCGCGCTATGGAGCCGCTCGAATGCGAGCAAGGAACAGTTGGTCAAGCAGCTACAGGACTGGTGCCAACGTGCCGAACAAAGCGGTATCGAGGCATTGCGGGAGTTTTCCTTCAAACTGCGCTGCTACGCTTAACCACGAATCGGCGGGAGTTTTGGTTTCGGCCGCTGCGCGGCCAGCGCTACCAGGCGGATTGGCTTCTGCAAAAACAATGGCGCCATCGGCGCCATTGTTTTTCCTTCCAGCCAAGCCCGACCCTAGCCGGCATTATTACCTGCGGCCGGCTGGCCCACACTCTTCTTCACCAGCAATGCCTGCGCCTCAATGATCATGGCCAGCTTGGGATTACCGGGATCGCGCCGCTTCATGGAATGGATGTATTGCTCAAGCTTGTTGGCCATGTAGGCATCGTAGCCATTGCCTTCCATCCATTTGACGATGGCCACCGACGCATTGAGCATGATCGCGAGGATCGGGTGCTGTTCGGCCAAACGGATGAATTCGTCGACCGCATCGCGTAGCTTGCCGCTCTTGGCGATATTGATCGCGCGCCGGTTGAGGTCTTCCACCTGCTGCAGGGCCGCAGATTTGATTTGTTTGACCTGTTCGCCGACCGTGCCGGTCAGCATGGAATCGACCCGATCCAGCATCTGCTCGTTGCCATGGAAGTCGGCATAGAGGCTTTTCGCCAAGCCGGAGGCGGTCGCCTCGTCGCCGACCGAGACTGCGGCTTGCAGCATGGCCATGCGCTGTTCGTTGTCGGTATCGCGATGCTCGCCCAACGCAATCTGCATCGACTTATAGGCCTGTTCCTTCGCGCCTTTATCCCCCAGCAAATCGGCGCGCGAGAAACGCAACACCGAATTGGCGAAATTGAATTCCGGCTTGCCATGATGGAAGTCCGACATCTGCTTGTTCAGCTTCGCCAGCTTCTCAACCGCCTCGTTGCCACCCTGCTTCGCCAGCAGGGTGGCATAGGAACAAAAGTCCGCCGGTTGCACGAAAGAGGAGCCCTTGCCGTGCGTATGCATCAGATCGTAGGCCTTGCGGGCCGTCTCGTCGTCGCCCGTCGCCACCGCCGCGCGCACGATCTCGCGATGCCGGTGCAGCGCCTTGGGGTTACGGCTGATCAGCTCGTTCAATATCTGCTTGGTGGTTTCGAGATCGCCCTTCTTCTCATGCACCTTGGCCAGCCAGTCCTGGGCGTGCAAGAAGTCGGGGTTTTCCAGGGCCAACTGCTCCAGCAGCTCTTGCGCTTCGTCGTGGCGTTCCAGCATGAAATAGGATCGGGCCGCGCCCAAGCGCGCCCAGGGCAAGCGCGGGTATTCCAATATCACCGATTCGTAGTGCGAATGCGCCTCTTTATAGTGGCCCTGGGCCAACAGGGCCTCGCCGATCAAGCGCAGCAAGTCGAGCCGATAAATGGTATTCATCTCCAGCATCCGCTGGCATTCTTCGATGCAATCCTGGTAGCGATTGCCGTCGTATAGCTCCATCACGCCCCTGAGCACTTGTTTGCGCGCCCAGGCCTTTTCCAGGCGGTCGAGCAGGATCTTGGGCGACACCGGCTTGAGCAGATAATCGTCCGGCGCCAGTTCCGCCGCGGAGAACACCTGCTCATAGGTATTCTCACCGGTGATCATGAGCCAAATGGCGGAAGAGGGAAGTAACTTGGTGCGCTTGACCTCTTCGAGCAACTGCTGGCCGTCGCGGGTATCCGACAGCACGTAATCGCACAGCACGACGTCGTAAGCCTCGCCGCGGTTTTTCATGCGGTTGATCGCATCGCCATAGCTGGTCGCCGTATCGATCTTTTTACCGCCCATCTCGGCCAAGGCATTGCGCAACCAGAGGCGCATGGTGTTGGAGTCTTCGATGACAATGTAGCGCAACTGATCGAAGGGACAGTCGTATCCTATCGAGGTGGCAGTGGGGGAAATGCTGAACGGCGACTCAGCCACGGTGTACGCCTTCCCGCCAGATAGGCGCGAGCTTACCCGCCCAGACGATATGGACGAATTTCGCGTTTATAGGAGTCAGTAGTGTATTCATGACCAGGTTCTCTGAGCACACATGATAGCGCGTGTCGAGAACTTGGCCACAGCCCCCGAGGGGGGCCCGGCTTATTTAAGCTTGGTTTCTTTGTAAGGAACGTGCTTGCGCGCAACCGGATCGAACTTGGAGATTTCCATCTTCTCCGGCATGGTGCGCTTGTTCTTGGTCGTGGTGTAGAAGTGGCCGGTGCCCGCAGTGGACTCCAGCTTGATCTTTTCGCGTCCGCCTTTAGCCATGACTCAAGCTCCTTACACGCGCTCGCCGCGATCACGCATTTCAGCGAGGATCACGTCGATGCCTTTTTTATCGATGAGGCGCAGCGCGGCGTTGGTCACGCGCAGACGCACCCAGCGGTTCTCGCTCTCAACCCAGAAGCGGCGATACTGCAAATTGGGCAGAAAGCGGCGCTTGGTCTTGTTGTTGGCGTGGGAGACGTTGTTCCCTACCATCGGCTTCTTGCCGGTCACCTGACATACACGGGCCATTTGGGCACCCCAAATCTCAAAAATTCCGAAAAAAACGCTTAAATTTTGCCAACCGAAGACGGGCCCCGGCAGCCAAAGAGGCGGATTTATATCATGGAAAAAGCGACCGAGTCAAAGCAAACCCCGCTCGGCGAACGAGACCGTCTCCGTTCCGGCCACGACAAAGTGGTCCAAGACCCGCACCTCCACCAGCGCCAACGCGGCCTTGAGCTGGTCGGTCAACCAACGGTCGGCCTGGGAGGGCTCGGCCAGGCCGGACGGGTGGTTGTGGGCGAAAATGACGCCGGCGGCATTGTGGCTCAAAGCCCGTTTGACCACCTCACGGGGATAGACGCTGGCCTGGGTCAGGGTGCCGCGAAACAGTTCCTCGACCGCCAGCACCCGGTTCTGGGCATCCAGAAACAGGGCAGCGAAGACTTCATGCGGCAACGCCGCCAGCCGCAGGCGCAGGTAGTCGCGCACCGCCGCCGGCGAAGACAGGGCGTCACCCTGATCCAGCTCTTCTTTTAGGGCGCGCCGAGCCATCTCGATCACGGCTTGAAGCTGAGCATACTTGGCCTGGCCCAGACCGAGAAAGCCCCGGCATTCCTTTTCCGTCGCAGCGAACAGCCGATTGAGGCTGCCGAAATGCCGCAGCAGCTCGCGCGCCAGCTCGACCGCGCTTTTGCCTTTCACGCCGGTACGCAGAAAGATCGCCAGCAGTTCGGCGTCCGACAGTACCGCGGCACCTTGTGCCAAAAGCCGCTCTCGCGGCCGTTCGCCTTCCGGCCAATCCGTGATTGCCATGGAACCCCCCTTGATATCGCTATTCAGCCAGGTTTTCCGCCTGGCGCCGTTTCGTTCAATAATACAAAACCGGATGGAGAAAACAGAGATGAATCCCACTTGGCGTTTCGACAAAGGCGATGTGTTCGGGGGATTGGCTGCCATGCTGGTCGCCTTCCCGTCCGCCATCGCCTTCGGCCTGATCTCCACCGCCCCCCTGGGGCCGTCGTATGTCGGTTACGGCGCCATGGCCGGCATGGTCGGCGCCATCGCCTTGGGACTGGCCGCTCCCACCCTGGGCGGGGCCCCGCGCCTGATCTCCGCC
>JAJZTV010000067.1 GCA_021847385.1 Pseudomonadota bacterium
TCCTGATCGGCAACAGCTACGGCAAGTTCATCCAGCGCGACACCCTGTACAAGGGCAAGGAGTTCGAGGTGCCGTTGATCCGCATCGGCTTCCCGATCTTCGACCGTCATCACCTGCACCGTCAGACCACCCTGGGTTACGAGGGTGCCATGCAGATGCTGACCACGCTGGTGAACGCGGTGTTGGAGCGCCTGGACGAAGAGACCCGCGGCATGGCGACCACCGACTACAACTACGACCTCGTGCGGTAAGGCCGGCTGCGCGACCCGCTGGCGGCGTTGCGCGGTGCTCGGAATCCTCACGTACTACTGTACGTTCCGGTTCCTGCGCTCCGGGCGCCTTGCCAGCGGGCCGCTCGCTCGGCCCCAAACGTAATGGGCAATTCGTAGTTAGTAGACCTGGAGAAAACCATGGCCAACATCATGATCCGTCGCGGCGACAAGGGCGAATACGTGTTCTACCTGCCCAAGCGCGATCTCGAGGACACCATCACCTCGATGGAGTTCGATACCCCGGATAAGTGGGGTGGCGAGATCAAGCTGAACAACGGTGGCAGTTATTACATCGAGCCTCAGGTCGCGCCCGCGCGCCTGCCTTATTCGGTGCGCGCCAAGCGCCTGGATGCGGCGGAATGAACTGAAAGGAAATCATCATGGCACTGAAAATAGTTGCGGATCTGTGCACCTCCTGCGGCGATTGCGAGCCGGAGTGCCCGACCACCTCGATCAAGCCCAAGAAGGGCGTGTATGTCATCAACCCGGATACCTGTACGGAATGCGAGGGCGACTTCGACAAGCCCCAATGCGTGAAGCTCTGCCCGATCGACGACTGCATCGTGCCGCTGGCGGCATAAAGTGCATTTCTCCCTCTCCCGCCGGGAGAGGGCCGGGGTGAGGGAATAGGTTTTGTATCTGCCTGTGGCTCGTCCTCACCCCGGCCCTCCCCCAAAGGGTTAGGGGAGTACACCAGGAGCCCATCATGACCACGATTACCAAAGGCGCGGCCCAGCGCATCGCACTTGCGGCCCGCGCGCTACCCGATGTCGATACGCGTGAATTCACGATCTGGATCGCGAAGAAGGTCGAACTGCCGATCACCGAGGAAAAGCTCGCCGGCCTGACCGTGACCGATCTCAAGGGTGCCTTGACCACGGAGGAAACCGTCGAGACCTCGATGGAGACCGATGTCGACATGGCCTCGCTGAAAGAGGCCGTGCGTCTGTTGTGGGGCGAAGGCAGCGGCAGCGATGCGCCGACGCCGGAAAACTATGTCGAAGGCGAGATGCCGGGCAGCCTGCGGGTCGCCGTCGCCTCGAATACCGAAGAAAACCTCGACGGCCACTTCGGCTCCTGCCTGCGCTTTCTGATCTACCAGGTCGGCAAGGACGCGATCAAGCTGGTCGACGTGCGCTCGACCTTGGAGTGCGACCTGGCCGAGGACAAGAACGCCGCACGTTCGGCGCTGATCGGCGATTGCCAGATCGCCTATGTCCAATCCATCGGCGGGCCGGCGGCGGCCAAGGTGGTGCGGGCCGGGGTGCACCCGATCAAGACCCCGACCGCCGGGCCGGCGCGCGAGACCATCGTCCGGCTGCAATCGGTGCTCGACGCGCCGCCGCCCTGGCTGGCCAAGATCATGGGGGTCGAGGCCAAGTCCCTGAGCAAGTTCGCCGAGGAAGAAGAGGAATTGGACGCATGATCGCGCCCGAGACCTTGGACCGGGTTGCCGCGCGTGCCGGTGAACTGCACCTGTCCGATGACGGCATCGCCCATCTGCGCCGGGAGTTTTCCGGCATCCACTTCACCCTGTGCAATGAGGACGACGTCCCCGCCCGGCTCAGGCCCGCTCTGGCCGGGGAGGGTTTCGATCTCTACCTCATCAGCAACGCCGAGCACTGCATCGCCTTCACCACCGACCTGGCGGTGGCAACCGGCATCGTCGTGGCCGAGCGCAGCGAAGATTGAGCCAGGCTAGGTAAAATAGGCTCCATGCGTCGATTATTTTGCTGTTTGCTTATGCTGGCGGTGGGCGTCAGCGCCACCCTCCAGGCCGCCGAGGTCAAGGTCGCCGTGGCGGCCAACTTCACCGCCCCCATGCAGCAGATCGCCGCGCAATTCGAGCGCGACACCGGCCACAAGGCGCAGCTCGCCTTCGGCGCCACCGGCAAGTTCTACGCCCAGATCAAGAATGGCGCGCCGTTCCAGGTATTTTTGTCGGCCGACGACGAGACGCCCGCCAAGTTGGCGCAGGACGGCTTGGCGGCAGCAGACAGCCGCTTCACCTATGCCATCGGCCGCCTGGTGTTGTGGTCGGCCAAGCCAGGCTATGTCGATGCCAAGGGCGAGGTGCTGAAGCGGGGCGGGTTCAAGCATCTGGCCCTGGCCAATCCGAAGACCGCGCCTTATGGTGCCGCCGCCGTCGAATGCTTGAACCATCTGGGCCTGTTGGCCCAGATCGAGCCCAAGTTCGTGCAGGGCGAGAACATCGCCCAGACCCAGCAGTTCATCGGCACCGGCAATGCCGAGCTGGGTTTTGTCGCCTTGTCGCAGGTTATGCACGACGGCAAGATCGCCAGCGGCTCGGCCTGGCTGGTGCCGACTGCGCTGCACGCGCCGATCCGCCAGGATGCGGTGTTGCTTACGGCAGGGCGGGGCAACCCCGCGGCCGAGGCCTTGCTCAATTATCTGAAGAGCGACAAGGCGCGCGCCATCATCCGTGGCTATGGCTACGATCTCTAGGCGGCTGTCCAGGCGCAATGACTGAAACCGACATCGGCTTTGCGAGCGCAGCCGATCTCGATGCCTTGGCCGATCTGCTGGCTGAACTCTTCACCCTGGAGAGCGATTTCATGGCAGACCGGGCCAAGCAATTGGCGGGCCTGCGGTGCATTGTCGACAATCCCGCACTCGGCCGCCTGTTCGTGTTGAGAATGAACGGGCAGGTGGTCGGCATGGCCAATGCGCTGATCACTGTCAGCACGGCCGAAGGCGGCCGCGTCTTGTTGTTGGAAGATGTGATCTTGAAACGCGAATGCCGCGGCCATGGTCTTGGCCGGCGTTTGGTCGAGCACGTTTTCGCCTGGGCGGCGCAGGCCGGGTTGATGCGGGTGACCTTGTTGGCGGACCGCGACAATGCCGCGGCTTTGGCCTTTTACCAGCGTTTGGGCTTCAGCCCTTCATCGATGCAGGTGCTGCGCAAGGCATTGGCGCAGACTTGACCTCGGCCCGCTGTCATCTTTCCGACAAATGCCAGTCGCCGTCGCTGTGCGGTGGCGCCCGGTTCCCGCTCCTGTCTATATAAATCAGCCCTTTGCGATTTTTTTCCGGCTTGGCATGGCTGTTGCTGTATGCCTATCAGTTGAGCCGGAGCGGGTGCGCATGTCGAAGTTGTTGTCAGTCAAATCGGGTGTGCCGATGGCGGATTGTTCGGCCTGCGTGCATCGCACCGGCTTGTTGGCTGCATCGCGCTGCCAGCCGGGCGATGCTTGCGTCGTGGCCGAGAGCGGCCGGCAGATCGACCGTTTTTTTCGCCGTAATCCGGAATTGGCCCAGGACTATCTCACCGATCGGTTTTGGGAGCGGCGTGCGATCGCCGTGCGCTATGCCCCGGTCGATATGGCGCATGAGCTGGTCGGCGATGTGGACGAGGTGGTGCGCCGGGCGGTGGCGACGCGCTTGCCGCTCGAGTTCTTGCGGCAATTGGCGCGCGATCCAGATCGCGAGGTGCGGATCACCGTGATGTCGCGCTTGCCGCCGGAGCGCCTGGGCGATTTCGTCGGCGACCCCGATTACATGGTGCGGCTGCAAGTGGCGCATCGGCTGCCGCACGGTCTCTTGCCCCGACTGGCGCAAGACCCGGATCGTGAAGTGCGCAAGGAAGTCGCGCGCCGGCTGCCGCCCTTTGCCTTGGGCCGCATGATGCGCGACCCGGACGAAGAGGTCAGGCGCATCGTGGCCGCGCGCTTGTTGCCGGAGGATGCGGTGCAGATGTTGGGCGACGCCGATTGGCTGGTCCGCTTCGGCGCTGCCGGTCAGGCACCGGTTGCAGTCTTGGCCGGGCTGATCGACGACCCCGAGCCGGACGTGCGCAGCCTGGTTCGGCGCCGCTTGGCGGAAATTAATCCACGCTAAGGAAATTACAGATGGACGTGCTATTGGATGCCATGCAGTTACAGAGCCTGAAGGCGGACATCGAGGCCGTGCCGCCGTTGCCGCACCACGCCGGCATCTTGGCGGTCGTCCAAAAATATCTCCCTGCCTACAAGTTCGGTTATGCGCTGAATCGGGGCGGTTGGTACCGCCTGGGCGGCGTCATTCGTCCCGACGGCACGCGCCTCGCGCACGATCTGGAGACTTGGGCCGAGTCCGAGTTGCAAGCCTGCGATGGCGATATGGAGGCGCTTCACGAGCGCTATGCGCAGGAGGGGCTCATGGCTACCCGGTTGTCCGGCCGTGGCCATTATTTCGTCGCTGCCTACGGGAACGAGCCAGGGCAGTTTCTGCAGTTGGAGATCGAGGAAGTGCAAGAGGTGCTGGATCGTCAGCTTGTCGATCCGGACCGGACGCCGAGCGACGTGGCGGAATTGGTCGACCCCGTTTTGCCGCTGACAGTGCCGGCGCAGGCCGTCGGCAGGCCGGCCTACCGTTTCCGCCGGCTGACGGACATGCAGCAGGCCTTGGTCAGGTTGCCGGCGGCCTTTCCTGGGCAACCGTGCGTGCGCCGTTTCTTCGACGATTGGGCGGCCGGCAGTGCAGCCAAGCGGGGACATTTCTGCGACCACTGGATTATTGCGCTGCGCGAGCACCAGGATCGCTACCGCAATTCCTTGCTGTCAGCGAGCCCCTTGTCGCGCCATTTACGCAAGCTGAAGACCTTTCCTTGGGCTACCGATTTGCGTGGGGTGCAATTGGCGGAACAGATTCAGGCCTTCGACCGCGCCGCGGGCTATACCGGCGCTTGGTATCCGCATTTGGTGGCGGGGGCGTTGACGCCGCGCTCGATCGCGTTTGCGCTTGGGCAGGACATGGAGGCCGGCTTCAGCTATTTGCCCGATGCCGAGGCTGGGCTGCTCAGGCAATGGCTGGCCTCGCCCTATGCGGTGTAGCCGTGGACATCGAACGGCACGATCCGACGAGCCTATCGTTACTTGGCAGTAGTAGGGGGCGCGATGAGTGACGGTTATTCGGAAGAACTCGATTTTGTGGCCTGCATCTCGCATGACCTGAAATCGCCCCTCAATGCGATTCTGGGTTTTGTCCACATGCTGCGCGAGCAGGTCGAGGGCGGGCAACCGGGCACGGCCTCGATGGCGGAGGAATTGAAGATCGTGCAGGGCATCGGCGAAGACATGTTGATCCTGATCAACAATATGCTGGTGGCCGCGCGCATCCAGTCGCGTGGCGAGTCGCTGGAACCGTTTCTGGTCGGCGAGGATGAGTTGCTGGCGCGGGCCCAACGGTTGGAAAGCACCTTCATGATGGAGGCCAAGAGCAAGCGGGTCGATTTCTGTGTTCGCGTTCTGGCCCTGCCGCGCTTCGTCTACTGGGACATTCATAAACTGCGCTATTTCGCGATCAACAACATCATTTCTAATGCCCTGAAGTTCGTCGGCGAGGGCGGCATCGTGCGGGTGGAGATCGATGTGGATGGCAATGGCAATGTCGTGCTGTCGGTCAGCGACGATGGGCCGGGCATACCGGTCGACGAGCGGGCCAGCGTGTTCAAGAAATTCATACAGTCGTCGAACAACTTGCGCAGTTTTCAAGGCGGCGGCCTCGGTTTGTTCAATGCCGCCGCCATCGTGCAAATGCATGGCGGCAATATCGCGGTCCACGACGGCATCGATGGCCATGGGGTGTCGTTCGTGATGACCATCCCGGCCGTGCCCTTGGCCTTTCAGCAAGGCCTGGCCCCGCTGGACATGGCACAGGGTCTGCCCGATGTGTCCTATTCGCTGGCCTGACTCGATGATGCGGACGCTAACGCATGCGCATCGCGGTTTCGCCTCGAACGGCAGGCGCACTACATCGGTGCCGTTGGGCGATGAATGGTGCACGCCGGCGGTGCCAAGGCGCCGCCTGATTTTTTGGATTGCCGTCAGAACCGCTTGTGGCGCGGCATTGCGTGTGGGCCATGTTGGGGCATGGTTTTTGCTTTGAAAAAGGCGCGGGTGGGAGACAAAAAATAATCCAATTTATCCGCGAAGGGGCAAGTACGACATGGATCCGAAACTGATCCGCCATATGGCGGGGGTGGAGCATTACCGACAATCCTTGCACCTGTTGCAGGGCATCTGGGACAACCTCTCGCTGCTCGGGCATTTGTCCGGCACCGGGGCCGACATGACGACCACGCGTCATGCCTTCCAGTCGCTGACGACCGATCTGCTGAGCAACCTGGGCACCGAGACGCTGAAGAAGACCGTGCTGGAGATGAAGGCCAAGGCCCAGGTCGCGGTCGACATCATGGTGCGCAATCTCTACGAACGGACGGCGGATATCGGTTTCCTGTCCTCCGACCAGGAGATCCGGCGCTTCCTGGTCGATTTTCCCCCGCTCTACAAGGAGGCGAGCAGTTACGGCGACAACGCCGAGGCCAGCCGCCAGGAATTGGAGGCGCGCTGCGCCACCTTGCGTGCCCGCTTCCGCGAGTATGTGGCGAAGTATTCCGTCTACCAGAACATCATCCTGCTCGACCCGGAAGGCCGGGTCCTGCTGCAACTGGACGAGAGTCAGCCGTTGGAGCGCAGCCAGGACGCGGTGATCGCACAGGCATTGACCACCACGGCGGCCTATGTCGAGCGCTTCGAGCGCAGCGATCTGGTGCCCGGCGACAAGGAAAGCCTGATCTACGCCTATCGGGTGACCGAGGGCGACACGCCTTTGGGCGTGCTCTGCCTATGCTTCCGTTTCGACAATGAAACGGAAGGCATCTTCAGCAACCTCATCGAGGCCGGCGATTGGAGCGTGTTGCTGTTGTTGGATCGCAGCGGCAAGGTGATCGCCAGTAACGATGGTTTCCATGTCCCGGTCGGCGCCACGATGGATTTGGCCATGGAGGAAGAGGGCAGGATTTTGCGTTTCGCCGGCCGCGAATATCTGGCGGTCACGCGCAAGACCCAGGGCTACCAGGGCTATATGGGCCCGGGCTGGTACGGCCACGCAATGGTGCCGCTGGAGCATGCCTTCGAGAAGGACGCCTCGTCCATGTTGCAGCGGGTGCCGGCCGAGGTGCTGGTCGACGTGCGCAGCAATCCGTCGATCTTCCCCGAGGGCCTGCGCAGCATCCCGTTGCAGGCGGACAAGATCCAACGCGAGCTCAACCGTTCGGTGTGGAACGGCAACGTGCGGCTGGGCGGCCGCCAGGCCGACAACGCCAGTTTCTCCAAGGTGCTGTTGTGGGAGGTCAGCAGCACCGGCATGAAGACCAAGGAGGTGTTCGAACGGTCCATCGCCAACCTGCACGAGACGGTGGTCTCGGCCATCCTGCACGACAGCCGCTTCCTCGCCTCGCTCGCGGTCGACATCATGGATCGCAATCTGTACGAGCGGGCCAACGATTGCCGCTGGTGGGCGCTCGATACCCGGCTGGCGGCCTTCCTGGCCGGGCAGGAAGGCGATGCCGCCTCGGTCGCCGAGATCCTGCGCCACATCAACGGCCTGTATACCGTCTACGACAACATCGTGTTGTTCGACCCCGCCGGCCGTGTCGTGGCGGTATCGAACCCCAAGCACGCCGGGCTGATCGGCAGCGTGCTCGGCGACGAATGGGTGCGGCGTACCTTGAGCCTGCCCGATTCCGGCAGCTATCAGGTGTCGCCCTTCGCCCGCACCGCCTTGTACGACCAGGCCTACACCTACATCTATGGCGCCGCGCTGCGTGCGCCCGACAGCCAGCGCGTGGTCGGCGGCATCGGCGTCGTGTTCGACGCCGCGCCGCAGTTCAGTGCCATGCTGCGCGATGCCTTGCCGCGCAACGAACAAGGCGAGGTCACGCCGGGTTGCATCGGCATTTTCTGCGACCGCCAGCAACAAGTGATCGCAGCGACGGACAAATACCAACCGGGCGATCAGCTCGCCCTGGATGCGGCGTTCTTCGCGCCGGCCGGCGAGGGCATGGCCAATATCGTTGCCCTGGACGGACAGTATTACGCGGTCGGCGCCCGCGCCTCGCGCGGCTATCGGGAATATCCCGGCGTCGGCGCCATCGCCTTGATCTTCATCCCGCTCGGCGAGGTGGGCAAGGCGGCCGGGCTGCCTGTCGGCAACGTCCGCCATTCCCAGCAACGGGCGCGGGCCAGCGGCGATGCGGTGGATGTCGCGACCTTCACGGTGGGCGGCCATTGGTTCGGCCTGCGCAGCGAACACATCGCCGAGGCTATCGACCTGCAAGGCACGATCAAGATTCCCGGCGCGCCCGACTGCTGCGTCGGCTATGTGATGTGGCAGGGCAAGCCTATCGTCGTGGTCAACCTGGGCAAGCTGTTGTCGCCCGAGACCCCGTGCACCGGCAGCGATGTCGTGGTGGTGGACGACGGCAGCGAGAACGGCGTGTTCGGCATCCTGGTCGACCAGCTCAACGACATCCCCGAGGTGCCGAAAGAGCGCATCGAAACGGTCGGCACCGCGTTCACCGGCGAGCAGGTCTTGATCGAGGCCATCGTCCGTCCGGAGCGGAGCGACGAACCGATCCTGCCGATCCTGGGCGCCGAGCGCATCCGGGCCAGGGTGGCCAGCCGCGCCGGTTCGCTCGACGTGCCGGCGAAGGCCGAGGCACAAGCGGCCGACCCGGCCGCTGCCGGCGCGAAGGCCGTGCCGCCCGCCTTGGCCGGCGTGATCAAGTTCCCGCCGGAGCAATCGGCGTACTGAACGCCGAGTGGCGATGGCCGGCGCATTGTCGGCCATCGGCCAGCGCCGGCGCGCGATGTCGGATTTGCGACACGACCGGAATCCGGAAACTCCCCTGAAATCAAGGTCCTGCCGCTTGGCACGGGCATTGCAATGATCCACTCGAGACCATCTTGGGTGAACGCCATGCAAGCCAAACAAATCGCCGAGTTGTTGAACGAGCCCGCGTGCTCCCACAACACCAAGTCGAAGTCCGGCTGCGCCAAGCCCAAGCCGGGCGCCACCGCCGGCGGCTGCTCGTTCGACGGCGCGCAGATCGCGCTGCTGCCCATCGCCGATGTCGCCCATATCGTGCACGGCCCCATCGCCTGTGCCGGATCTTCCTGGGACAACCGCGGCACCCGCTCCTCCGGCCCCACGCTGTACAAGATCGGCATGACCACCGACCTGACCGAGCAGGACGTGATCATGGGCCGCAGCGAGAAGCGGCTGTTCCACGCGATCAAGCAGGCGGTCGACGACTACGCGCCGCCC
>JAJZTV010000068.1 GCA_021847385.1 Pseudomonadota bacterium
GGGGGACTCGAACCCCCACACCTTGCGGCGCTGGAACCTAAATCCAGTGCGTCTACCAATTCCGCCACTTCCGCGCAAAGCGTGTAAGTGTAATATACCGGCCACCCTGCTGTCAGGCGCGAACAGCCGCCGTTCGCGTATAACGCTCACTGCCATGACTACCGCCCAGACGCCCCGTCCCACCCTGGTCAACGTCGGCCATTACGAAAATTTCCCGGTCGCCTCGATCTTTTTGCCCAGGCGTTTGCGCCGGCCGATCCAGGCCATTTATGTATTTGCGCGCGCCGCTGATGACATCGCCGACGAAGGCGATGCGCCGGCCGAGTCCCGGCTGGCCGAGTTGGCGTCATTTCGCGAGCAATTGCATGGACTGGAGCGCGCTGAGCCGGCGACGGCCCCGCTTTTCGTCGAATTGGGCGAGAATATCCGCAGGCATAACCTGCCCTACAGCCTGTTTCACGACCTGCTCGACGCCTTTGCCCAGGATTGCAGCAAGACCCGCTATGCCGATTTCGGTGAGGTCATGGCCTATTGCCGCAAATCGGCCAACCCGATCGGCCGGCTACTGCTTAAGCTCTACCAAGCCGATACGCCGCGCAATCAGGCCTATTCGGATGGCATTTGCTCTGCCTTGCAAATCATCAACTTCCTGCAGGATGTTGCGGTCGACTGGCAAAAGAATCGCATCTATTTGCCCCAAGACGAAATGGCCCGCTTTGGCATCGGCGAGCGCCAAATCGCCGAGGGCCGAACCGACGGCCTGTGGCAGGCCTTCATGCGCGAGCAGATCGAGCGCGCCCGCAAGCTGCTCGCCGCCGGCGCCCCGCTCGGCCGTATCCTCAAAGGGCGTATCGGCTTCGAGATGCGGCTGATCGTCCTGGGTGGCGAGCGTATTTTGTATAAGCTGCAGCGCAGCCACGGCGACATGTTCCACCAGCGCCCCACTTTGAATCCGAGCGACTGGATCTATATGCTGTGGCGCGCGCTAATTAAAAAATAATCATAGAGATACTGATGGACGTTCATCGATATTGTCAGGATAAGGCCGCGGCCAGCGGTTCCAGCTTCTACTACAGTTTTCGCTTTCTGCCGCCGGAACGGCGGCGCGCGATCACCGCCTTCTATGCCTTCTGTCGGGAAGTCGACGACATCGCCGACGACTGCCAGGAAGCGGCTGTCGCCCAGGCCAAACTCGATTGGTGGCGCGACGAGATCGATCGCCTCTACGCCGCCCAACCCAGCCATCCCGTGACGCAGGCCCTGCAAGCGGCGGTGACGGCCTACGAGCTGCCGAAAGAGGCCTTTCTGGAAATACTGGATGGCATGGAGATGGATGCCACCCAGCAGCGCTACCCCGATTTTCGTGCCCTGCGTCTGTATTGCCATCGGGTGGCCGGCGTGGTCGGCGAAGTCGCCGCGCTAATCTTCGGTTACCGCGAACATGCCACCCAGAAATATGCTGGGCTGCTCGGTCTGGCCTTCCAGTTGACCAACATCATCCGCGATGTCGGCGAAGATGCCCGCCGCGGCCGGATCTATCTGCCTCAGGACGAACTGGTTCGATTTGGCGTCAGCGAGGCCGACATCCTGCAAGGCCGGGAAACTGCAGCCTTTCGGCAGCTGATGGAGTTCCAGTACCAGCGGGCCGACGAGTTCTATCGCCAGGCCCTGGCCACCCTGCCCGCCGCCGACCGCAAGGCCCAGCGGCCGGGGCTGATCATGGCCGCCATCTACCGCACCCTGCTCGATGAGATCCGGCGCGACGGGTTCCCGGTCTTACGCTGCAGGGTGTCGCTGACACCGCTGCGCAAGCTGTGGATAGCATGGCGAACCTGGGTGCGCGGGTGACAGCGCCGACGCGCATCGCGGTCATCGGCGGCGGTTGGGCCGGCCTGAGCTGCGCGGTCGAACTGACCGGGCAAGGCCTGCCGGTCACCCTATTCGAAGCGGCCAAGCACTTGGGCGGCCGCGCCCGCCGGGTCGACTGGCAGGGCATCGCCATCGACAACGGCCAGCATATATTGATTGGCGCCTATCGCGAGGCGTTGTGCTTGATCAATAGGCTTGGCTGCGGCGACCTGCTGGAGCGCCATCCGCTCATCTTCGATCAGCCGCCGCATTTTCGCCTTGCCCTACCCCGCTTGCCGGCGCCGCTGCATGTCGCCTTGGGGCTGTTGACTGCACGCGGCCTCGGCTGGCGCGACAAGCTGGCCGCCGCCCGCTTCATCGAGACATTGAAGCATCAGGGCTATCGCTTGGCCGCCGACTGCAGCGTAACCGGGTTGCTGGACCGCCATGACCAAACCACGGCCCTACGCCACCATCTGTGGGAACCGATTTGTCTGGCCGCGCTCAACACGCCGATGCACATGGCTTCGGCCCAGCTCTTCTGCAATGTGCTGCGCGACAGTCTCGGTGCCAGCCGGGCGGACAGCGACATGTTCTTGCCGCGTAGCGATCTGGGCAGAATCCTGCCTGATGCCGCATCGGCATTTATCCAGGCCAAAGGCGGAAAAATCGAACTGGGCAGCCGCATCGATGCCATCGCGCACGATGCCCAGGGCTTTCGTCTCAGCGGCCGGGATGAGGTCTTCAGCCACGTGGTTTGTGCCAGCCACCCGGCCCAATTGCCTGCCTTGCTGGCGCACTTGCCGGAGTTGCAGCCGATTGCCCGCCTGGCCGCCGGCTATGGCTACCAACCGATCCAGACCCTGTGGCTAAGCTTCGAGCTCGACCTCGAGCTGAACGCGCCCATGCTCGGCCTCGACCGCGGCCCAGGCCAGTGGTTGTTCGACCGCAGCGATTTGGCCCCGGGGCTGGCCAGCGTCGTGATCAGCGCCGAAGGACCGCACCTGGCGATGAGCAAGCAAGATTTGCTTGCTGCCGTGCTCGGCCAGTTGCATCGGGCCGTAGTCGCCCTACCCGAACTGCGCGACTACTTTCTGATCGCGGAGAAACGCGCCACTTTCGCCGCCGTGCCGAATATGCAGCGCCCGGGCAATGCAACCGCCTTGCCTGGCCTCTATCTCTCCGGCGATTACACCCAAAGCGACTATCCAGCCACCCTGGAGGCGGCCGTGCGCAGCGGTGTGGCTAGTGCCCGGCTGATCCACAAGCAAATCGAAACAGCCCGTTAACAGCTTGTTGCGCTATGAAACCCCTGTATCCGGGGAGCACGCCTAGAGTGAGGTCTCCACACCCCACCAGGAAAGCGCCATGAACAAACCCTTGATTGCACTCTTCGCCGCCGGCCTTGTCGGAGCGGCCATCGCGGCCGAGCCAGCGCAACCGGAGCACGGACAGAAAATGCGGCAACCACTGTTCGACCAAATGCGCACACTCGAATCCCAAAGCCACCAGGGGCGCATGCAAATTTTGAAGGAAGCCGAAGGCTGCATCCAGGCGGCCCGGACACCGCAGACCTTCCGTGCCTGCGAGCATACGGAGCACGCGGCGCGCGAAGCCCTGCGCGACAGCATGCAACCTCAACGACAGGCACTACGGGACGAGTTCCAGCACATGCGGCGCGAACAGGCGCATGGGGCGCCGCAAGGCGATCGGCCCGAGAGCGACAAACCCTAGAGCCGAAGCGGCCGGGCGCCATGTCGGTTCCCGGCCGGGCTTGTTATACTGCGCCTCATTTTTCGCGGCGCTCAACCATGTCGTCTGCCAAAATCCAGCTCAAAGACTACCAGGCCTCGCCAAGCTTGCTCAAAGACCGCGTCATTCTCATCACCGGTGCGGGACAGGGCTTGGGCCGTGCCGTAAGCCTTACCTGCGCCGCCCACGGCGCCACGGTCATTCTGAGCGGTCGCCAGATCGCCAAATTGGAAAAAGTCTACGACGAGATCATGGCCGCGGGCGGACCGGAGCCCGTCATCTTTTCGACCGACCTAGGCACGGCCCAAGACAAGGATTACGAGGCCCTGGCCAATTCCATCGGCTGGCAATTGAAGCGGCTCGACGGCATCGTGCACAGCGCTTCTTTATTCTTCAACCTGTCGCCACTGAGCATCCAGACCAGCGAGCAGTGGCTGGATTTGTTCCGCGTCAATGCGATGGCACCGTTCGCCTTGACCCGCGCTTGCGAACCGCTGCTCAAACGCTCGCCCGATGCGTCGGTCGTGTTGGTCGGCGAGAGCCATGGCGACAAGCCGGCGGCCTATTGGGGCGGCTTCGCCGTGTCCAAAGCCGCGATGCACACCTATTTGAAGATTCAAGCCGAAGAATGGGAAAGCCAGAGCAGTCTACGGATCAATATGGTGATCCCCGGCCCCATGCATTCGCCCCAGCGTTCCCGCACGCACCCGGGTGAACTGAAGGAAGAGCTCGCCAAGCCTGAAGACCTCGCGCCTTATTTTCTATATTTGCTCGGCCCCGATGGGCAGAGCAGCCGCGGCCAGGTCATCAAATGCCGCGAGGGACAGGGCGAGCAGGATTACTGAATCAACTGAATTGGCGGGCGTAGTCGAGCATCTCGGCCAAGCTCTCAAGGCCGACGATCCGCGCTTCGCCACTCTTTTGTTTCGGTAGATTGGCCTTCGGCACCAACAGGGTATCGAAGCCGAGCTTGATCGCTTCGCGAATCCGCTCCTGCCCGCGCTGTACCGGCCGAATCTCGCCGGACAGGCCGATCTCGCCGAACACCGCGAGTTTGTGCGGCAAGGGCTTGTTGCGGATAGATGAAAATACCGCCATCAACACGGCCAGATCGGCCGCCGGCTCATTGATACGCACCCCTCCCACCGCATTGACGAAGACATCCTGATCGGAACAGGCGATGCCGCCGTGGCGATGCAGCACGGCCAGCAGCATGGCCAAACGATTCGGATCAAGGCCGACGGTCAGGCGACGCGGCGTCGGCGTGTGCGCGGCATCGACCAGGGCCTGAATTTCGACAAGCAGCGGACGCGTGCCCTCCTGAGCCACGATCACGCACGAACCCGGGGCTTCGCGCTCGCTGCGGTTAAGGAACAACGCCGAGGGGTTGTTCACCCCCTTGAGCCCCTTCTCGGTCATCGCGAACACGCCCAGCTCGTTCACTGCGCCAAAGCGATTCTTGAACGCACGCACCAGACGGTAGCTGGAACCGGTATCGCCCTCGAAATAGAGCACGGTATCGACAATATGCTCGAGCACGCGCGGGCCGGCCAAGGCCCCTTCCTTGGTGACGTGGCCGACCATGATGATGCAAGCGCCGCTGGTCTTGGCATGGCGCGTCAATTCCTGGGCACATTCACGCACCTGGGCCACACTGCCGGGGGCCGACTGCAAGGCCTCGGTATAGACGGTCTGGATCGAGTCGATCACAACGATCTCGGGGCGTTCGGCCTGCAAAGTGCCGAGAATAGCCTCCAGGCGAATTTCGGTCAGTAACGGGAAATCGGCCTCGGCCAATTCCAAGCGCTTGGCACGCAAGGCAATCTGGTCGGCCGACTCCTCACCACTGACATAGAGCACCTTGCGTTGGCCAGCCAGCGTGGCCAAGGCCTGCAACAACAAGGTGGACTTACCGATGCCAGGGTCGCCGCCGATCAGCACCACACCGCCGGGCACTAAACCGCCGCCGAGCACGCGGTCGAACTCGGATAGGCCGGTACCGTGCCTGGGCGTTTCCTTGGTTTGGACCTGCGCTAAACGGACAACGCCGCCGCTCTTGGCCAAGGCTTGGAAACGGCGCGATTTGGCCTCGGCTACCGTCTCCGACAAAGTATTCCAGGCCAAGCAGCTCGGGCATTGGCCCTGCCATTTGCTGGACTGGCCGCCGCATTGGCTGCACACATAAAGAACGCTAGATTTAGACATGAATCAATAAATGCGACGCCGATCGAGCCCGGAAAATAATAAGCAGACTATCATTACGAAAATGTTTACACGCGCAGGCCTTTGCCACCCAACTTCAATTCAAGCAATGAATGCGCCACGACCGAGGCTTGCATTAGAGCATATATTTCCCACCCGACGGAGCGTCGGCCCATGAGCCGCCCGTCGCTCGATCCCATCCAGCAGGAACAGGTCAAACAGCTTTACGAAGCACAACCTTCGGCGCTATTCGCCAGCCTAGTCAATGCCGCCATCGTCATCGCCATGCTCAGCGGACAGGTGCCAGCCTATCAGCTCATGGCATGGGCCATCGCGTGTGCCGTCATGCTGCTCGGCCGCTACGCCGTCATGCGCGCCTACCGCCGGCAGCCGCCCCATCCAGCCGCGTCGGCAATATGGCAAACGCGTTTTTACGTCGGCGTGGCTGTTGCCGGTTTGATATGGGGAGGAACCGCGCTCGCCATCTTCCCGGCCGCCAGCCCAGCCCACCAAATCTTGTTGACCCTGGTCATTGCCGGCACCTCTGCCGGGGCAGTCAGCACCCTGTCGTACCAATGGCAAACCATCTCTTTCTTCTTGGTGTTGACGCTGCTGCCTTTCGTGCTGCGTTTTGCCTATCAGGGCGACAGCTTGTCTCATTCCGTCGCGGTACTGGCCGCCTTCTTTCTGGTCATGATGCTGTTGACCTCCCGCCGGATCTATCGCAGCTACTATGCCAATCTCATATTGCGCGAAGAAGCCCAGGCCTCTGAAACCCGCTTCCGCAATTTGCTGCAGGCCACGCCCGATGCGCTGTTTATCGTCGACGACGAGGGGCGTATCGAATTCATCAATCAGCGGGCGGTCGGCTTGTTCGGCTATTCGGAAGAGGATTTGCGCGGCCAACCCGTCGATACCCTTGTACCGGTCGACCATAGGGAGCGACATGCGCAGCATCGGGAGAAAATCACCCAAGAGCCCTCGATGCAACCCATGCAAGCCAATCGCAATGTATTCGCACGCCGGAAAGACGGCAGCGAATTTCCCGCCGATGTAACCTTGAGCCGCATCGCCTTCGCCAATGGCACCCGCACCTGCGCGGCCGTACGCGATGTGACCGATCGATGGGAGTCCGAACAGACCCTGCGCAAGGCAAAGATGGCCGCCGAGGCGGCGAACCAAGCCAAGTCGTCGTTCTTGTCGGCGATGAGCCACGAACTGCGCACCCCGCTCAACGCCATCCTCGGCTTCTCGCAATTGATGCGGGATGACCCCGATTTAAGCCATGAACAGCGGGAGAATATCGGGGAGATTCACTTGTCAGGCGAGCATCTGCTGAAACTGATCAACGATGTGCTCGACCTCTCCCGGATCGAAGCCGGGCGGATGCAGCTTTCGATCGAACCAGTAGGGGTCGGCGATTTGGCCGAGGCTTGCATGAGCATGACCGAGCCCATGGCCCGGCATCACGGCATTGCGCTGCGCAGCCGGATCGAGCCCTGCTCGAAGGCCCTCGTCCGCGCAGACCGTACGCGGCTGCTGCAAACCCTGCTCAATTTGGTCAGCAACGCCATCAAATACAATCGCGAGCACGGTTCGGTCGAATTGGCCTGCGAACATAAACCGGATAACAAGCTGCGGTTCAGCGTGACCGACACCGGCCTTGGCATCAGCCCAGAGAAGCAGCGTGAGCTGTTTTTACCCTTTAGCCGCTTAGGCAAGGAGTTTTCCAATATCGAGGGCACAGGCATCGGTCTATCCTTGTCCAAGCAGATCATCGAGATCATGGAGGGAGAACTGGGCTTCAGTAGCGAACTCGGCAAAGGTACGACCTTCTGGATCGATTTACCCTATCTAGGCGAATTGGACGATCCTGCCAATTCACAAAACCTTGCGGCCTCTCAGGCCAAGCAGTCCGGCCAGATCACCCTGCTCTATATCGAAGACAATCCGATCAACCAACAATTGGTCGGCCGAATCTTCGCTGCCCTGCCGACCTACCGGCTGCTACAAACCACCGCCCCCAGCGCAGGCCTGCAAATCGCGCATGAAGCGCGCCCCGATCTGATCCTTTTAGATATCGACATGCCCGATATGAGCGGCCTTGAGGTCGCGACACAATTGAAACTCGATGCGGCGACGCAGTCTATTCCGATCATTGCCGTCACCGCGGAGAACCCGGACGATGTCGCCGCATTACGCGACCGAAGCCTATTCGCGGGCTATGTCGCCAAGCCCATCAATCGGCGATGGCTGCTCGATGCCATCGACAAGATGATCAATCGCACCGCATCCCGGACGCTGCCATAAACCGGCATGGACACATCTTCGCTACAGGGTATGCCCTGCGATATCTTTTGCAATGTCGTCGACAACTATGGCGACATCGGCGTGGCTTGGCGACTGGCGCGCCAATTGGCTGGAGAACACGAGATCCAAGTTCGATTGTGGTTGGACGACCTGGCCACCCTCCAGCGTATCTGGCCGGCCACGGACATTGACCGGCCCATCCAACAAATCTCGGGCATCGAGGTCAGACGCTGGGTCGAGCCCTTCCCTGAGACCTCGCCGGCACCCTTGGTCATCGAAGCCTTTGGCTGCGCGCTGCCCGAGCGCTATCTGGCCGCCATGGCCCGACGCGAACCTCGGCCACTGTGGCTTAATCTGGAATATTTGAGTGCCGAGGCCTGGGTCAAAGGCTGTCATGGCCTGCCCTCGCCGCACCCACGACTGCCATTGACCGCCTATTTCTACTATCCCGGCTTCGAGCCGGAGACCGGTGGCCTCATCCGCGAGACCGGCCTTATGGCGCAACGCAAGGCCTATCAAGCCGACCCGAATCAGCAGACCCTGTTCCGGCAGTCCATACGCTTGGCACCGCCGCCTAGCGACACGCTATCGGTGTCCCTCTTCGCCTACGATCACCCTGGCGTCCCCGAGCTATTGACGGCATGGTCGGCAGGCACGGCCAAAGTACGTTGCCTGTTGCCCGAAGGCGTGGCCCGCGATGGCGTGGCGCGCTTTGCCGGCGGCAGCGTGGTACCCGGGCAGACCCTACGGCGTGGCAATCTGGAGCTATGCAGCCTGCCCTTCCTCGATCAACTCGCCTATGACCGTCTGCTCTGGTCATGCGATTTGAACCTCGTGCGCGGCGAAGACTCCTTCGTGCGCGCGCAGTGGGCCGCCCTACCCTTGATCTGGAATATCTACGCCCAGCCGGACCATGCGCACTGGCCAAAACTCCAGGCCTTTCTGGATCTGTATTGCCATGGGCTCAGCCCCGAGGCGACCGCAGCCTATCGCGCCTTCACCGAGGCCTGGAATCGAGGCCAAGGCCTGACCGCCGCTTGGCCGGCCTTGCTGCCACATCGAGCCGAATTGGCGCGGCATGCAAGGGCTTGGGCCGATCATCTAGCCGACATGCCCGACCTGGCCAGAAAGCTGATGCATTTTTGTAAAGAAAAGTTATAATAATCAGCTTTTTATCCCAGCCAGTTTGCAGGACAGATTATGAAGACAGCACAGGAACTCCGCGCCGGTAACGTGATCATGGTAGGC
>JAJZTV010000069.1 GCA_021847385.1 Pseudomonadota bacterium
TGGCGATCAGCGACGCGGTCAGCGCGAGCAAGGCGATCAGCATATAGGCCGCGCTGAGCAGGCTTTGGTCTTCCAGGAAGTACGCGACCAACAGGAAATAGCCGACGAAGATCAGGCCGGTGCGGTCACGCGGCGCTTCGGTTTCCAGCAGCTTGGCGGCCGACAGAAAGACCAGCAGCGCGACGCCGGCGCGCGGACCGACGAGGGTGCCGAACTGGGCAAATACCGCGACGAGGCCGACCGCCGCAATGGCCGTGCGCAGCCAGCGCGACGGCAGCGGCAACCGGCGCGCGGCGCGCAGCAAACACCAGCCGGCGATGGCCGCCCAGGCCAGGCTGAGCCAGACCGGCAAATTCGTCGCATGGGGCGCGACGACCAGTGCCAGCGGTGCGACCAGCCAGAGCAGCTCGGGCACGGTGTAGTGCTGGCGCATCAAGCGTCACCGAACCGGGCGAGCGCTTCGAGGCAAGCGCGTTGATGCGCCTCGCCCCGGCCCGGGCCGAAGGCGCGGGCCGGCAGGCGCAGGCCGTAACTTAGGCCGGCGGCCTCGGCATCGAGCAGCCAGCGGGCGAGGCGCGACAGCTTGGCCTCGACGCCATTGCCGGGGGTATCGGCCAGGTCGAACCAAAGTCCGCGGCTGACCGGGGTGGAGAATTGCTTGGTGGCGGGCGGCAGTTCGCGCGCCAAGGTCTGCCAGGCGATGCGTTTCGGGGAGTCGCCCGGCCGGTATTCGCGCAGGCCGTCGAACTCTTCGTCGCCGGGGCGGCTGGCGCGGCCGGCCTGGTCGGCGGCATCGCCCGCCGGGAAGGGCTGGCTGTCTGGCGCGGGGCGGGGATAGACCAGTACCGCCCAATCCAATTCCAACACGGTCCAGCAGCGGAACAGGCCGAGCGGGTAGGTGGTGGACAGCGCAAAGCGGCCGGGCCGATGAAAGCCGCGTTTAGCCTGGGTCAGGCTCAGGGCCAATTCCGCGTTGCCGTGCGCCGGTACATCGGCACAGGCCGTCTGGGCGGCGGCGTGTTCGATACGCACCCGGTAGCGCGTGTGGCCCGATGGGTTGTCGAGATGCAGCATAAAGCGGGCGGCATGTCCGGCGAATACCGGCACGACGTGGCCGGCGCGCAGGCTAAGGCCATTCAGATTGCGGTGAGTGTGGATCAAGCCGACCAGACCGATGCCGCCGAGCAGAAAGGTGAACAGATAGGCGAGGCTCAGGGTGTAATTCATCGCGCCGATCAGCAGCGCGACGAGCAGGATGCCGAACAGCAGGCCTTCGCGCGTGGGCAGGATGTAGAGCCGGCGGCTGTCGAGGCGAATCTCGCCGCCCTCGCGCCGCATCGTGCGCCATGGCAGGTAGGCAAAGCGCAGGGCGGGCAGGTGCAGCGCCATGGCTAGGGAATGGCAACTTCCAGCAGCAGTTGCGTGGCCCAGTCCGGCTCGCCGGCATCGACCCCGGAGGCCGGGTGTAGGCGGTGACCGACCACGGCCGGCAGCACGGTCTGGACGTCCTCGGGTTGCACGAAGTCGCGGCCGGCCAGGTAGGCCCAGGCCTGGGCGGCATGCAGCAGGGCCAAGCCGGCGCGCGGCGACAGGCCGCTGGCGAAGCGGGCATCGCGCCGGGTGGTGTCGATCAAGCTTTGCAGGTAGTCGAGCAGCGCGTCGGCGACATGCACGTTGCGCACGGCCTGCTGCATCGCCATGAAGTTTTCCGGGTTGAGCATGGCCTGGAGGTTGTTCAGCAGGTCGCGCCGGTTCTCGCCTTTGAGCAGGGCACGCTCGGCATCGTGGTCGGGATAGCCCAGGCGAATGCGCATCAGGAAGCGGTCGAGCTGCGATTCCGGCAGCGGAAAGACGCCAGCCTGTTCGGTCGGGTTTTGCGTGGCGATGACGAAGAAGGGTTTGGGCAGCTCGCGCGTCTCGCCTTCGACGGTGACTTGGCCTTCTTCCATCGCCTCGAGCAGTGCGCTTTGCGACTTGGGGCTGGCACGGTTGATCTCGTCGGCCAGGATCACCTGGGCGAAGACGGGGCCGGGGTGGAAGGTGAACTGGCCGCTGGTGCGGTCGTAGATCGCGGCGCCGACGATGTCGGCCGGCAACAGATCGCTGGTGAACTGGATGCGATGGAATTGCAGGCCCAACGTGGCGGCCAAGGCGTGGGCCAGCGTGGTCTTGCCGACACCGGGGGCATCCTCGATCAGCAGATGGCCGCGCGCCAACAGGCAAGCGAGGCATAGCCCGATTTGGTGCGGCTTGCCGAGCACGATGCGGTTGATCTGGTCGGTCGCCTGTTGCAATTCAGCGTTCATTGTCTGCGATCCATTCGTCTGGCCCCTTTCGATCTGCGATGTCGAGGCGGTGCAGGCATTGTATCCAGGGCGCACCCCAATATGGTTCATCGGTCACGTGCGCTGCACCAAAAGAGGTCTGTGCGCGATGCCAGGGCCGTTGATTCTTGAGGCACTTGATCATTTTAGGCGCGTTGTCGGCCTGGCATGAAATCTGCGTAGCCTGGGTTGAAGTCGAAAACCCTTGATACGGAAAGAATAAGAAACCGATGGTGGCGAGCGATACGAAAGAATGCACGATGGCTTTTCGCAACCAAAAACTCGATCTTGGACGCATGCTGGAAACCCTGGTGAACAACCTGGATGGCGTGGTGTTGCGTTGCCGGATGGACGAGCACTGGACCGTGCTGTTCATCAGTTGCGGCTGTCAGCGCCTGACCGGCTATGCGGCCGAGGACTTGGTTGGGAATACACGGATTTCCTACGAAAAACTGACCCATCCCGAAGACCGGGAGTGCGTCAGGCAAAAAATCCTGGCTGCCGCGCAGACGGACGGGTATTACCGGCTCGAATATCGCATCCGGCGGGCCGACGGTGAGATTCGCTGGGTGCATGAGCGCGGCCGGGTGGTGGTGGCGGAGGACGGCGAAAACGTGCTGGAGGCCTTTGTCGAGGATATCAGCGATCAGGTCGATGCGAGAAACAGCCTGGCCTTGGCCGAGATGCGCTACCGCAGCATCTTCGAGAACAGCAGCGACGGCATATTCCAGACCACGGCCGAGGGCTGTTATCTCGATGCCAACCCGGCTTTGGCGGCGATTTACGGTTACGCCTCGCCGGCCGAATTGGTGGCCGGGCTCAAGGATATCGGCAGCCAGCTTTATGTCGACCCTGCGCAACGCGGGCGGTTCAAGCGCGTGATGGCCGAGCGCGGCACGGTGCAGGATTTCGAATCGGAGATCAGGCGCCGCGACGGCGAGGTGATCTGGATCACCGAGAACGCCCACTCCGTATTTGGGCCGGACGCCACCTTTCTCTACTACGAGGGCACGGTACGCGATATCACCGAACGCAAGCGTTATCAGCAGCAATTGGAGTTCCATGCCAATCACGACCAATTGACCGGTTTGCCCAATCGCAATCTGCTGAACGACCGTCTGCTACAAGCGATTCATTACGCCCACCGCAACAGCTATTTCAGCGTGGTGGCGTTCATCGATCTCGACAACTTCAAGTTCATCAACGACAGCATGGGCCATCGCGCCGGCGATGTCCTGCTGATCGAAATCGCCAAGCGGCTGCAATCTTGCCTGCGCGAAACCGATACGGTGGCCCGCTATGGCGGCGACGAGTTCGTGTTGATCCTGAACGACTACTACCAGGTCAGCCAGATCGTGGGCGTGCTGGAGCGGGTGCTGGAAGAGATCGGCCGGCCGGTGACCGTGCTCGGCCAGGAGCTCTATGTCACGTGCAGCATCGGCATCAGCCAATACCCGACCGACGGCGAAGACCCGCAGAGCCTGCTGCAACACGCCGATGCCGCGATGTATCTGGCCAAGGAACGCGGCAAGAACAACTTCCAGTTCTATACCAATCGCCTCAACGCGCTGGCGACGCAGCGGGTGAAGCTGGAGAGCAGCCTGCGCCGCGCACTGGACAACCGGGAGATCCAGGTCTATTTCCAGCCCAAGGTCGATCAGGCCGGCACCTGCGTCGGCGTCGAGGCGCTGGCGCGCTGGCACAGCAAGGAATTCGGCTGGGTCGCACCCAGCCAGTTCATCGGCATCGCCGAGGACAGCGCGTTGATCGAACCGTTGACCGAATACATCCTGCGCCAAGCCTGCCGGAAGATCGCGGGTTTGGTGGAGAAGGGCGGCGAGATCGGCGTGGCGGTCAATCTGTCCGCCCGCGCCTTCCACCAGAAGGACCTGGGCCGGATGATAGCCCGGGTGTTGGCGGAGACGCGCTTGCCCGCACATCTGTTGGAGCTGGAGATCACCGAGAGTGCGATGGTCGGCGACATCGAGAAGTGCATCGCGACCTTGCACGAACTCAAGGCCATCGGTCTGCGCATCGCGATCGACGATTTCGGCACCGGTTATTCGTCGCTGAGTTACCTGCAACGGTTCCCGATCGATACCCTGAAGATCGACCGTTCCTTCGTCAGCAATATGCGGCTCGATCCGAAGGACTCGCCGATCGCGCAAGCGATCGTCTCCTTGGGCCAAAGCCTGCAACTGACCGTGGTGGCCGAGGGGGTGGAAACGGCTGAGCAGTTCAGCGCCTTGAAAAGCCTGGGCTGCGAGGCCTTCCAGGGTTTCCTGTTCGCCAAGCCGATGCCGGTGGAGCAGTTCGAGGATTATTTCCTGGCGCAACAGGTATAGATGCCAGTTCGAGCCGATGCCGCCATGGCGGGCTCAGCTTGGTTCAGGCAGGGACACGCTATTGCTGCCACGGACGATGGCCCGTTTCCGTTCCAGCGCAGTCAGGGTGCGATACAGGGTTTCGTGGGTCATGCCTAATTCCCCGGCCCAGTCTTTCAACGTGCCACAGTCCGGCCCGAAGCGGACTGTCTCTTTCTCGGCCAGGTAATGCATGACGCGGTCTTCGGCCCGGGAAATGGACAGCCGCTCGCAGCGCGAGCGCAATTGGCGCACTTCCCTGGACAATAGGCGCACATAGGTCGGCGCGAAACCCGGGTCTTCCAGCATGGCGTGAAAGTCGAGCAATCCGACGCGCAGCAGTTGGCTCGGCTGCAGGGTCACGCCATCGCAGTGATAGCTGGATGAGAAGGCCGAGGCCTCGGCAAAGGGGCCGTTTCGGCAGCGTTGCAGGACGACCTGTTCGCCGTTTTTCGAATGCCGTATGAGGCGCAGCTCGCCCGACAGCAGCCAATAGAAGTAACGCGGCCTTGCGCCTTGCCGAAACAGGATCGTGTCGGCTGCGAGGGCCTGCTCCTCGCCCACCGCCCTGAGGTATGAAAGAAGTTTGTCCATCCGATTTTCGCTCATCGCCGATGTCTTACCGATATGACGATAATCATAAGGGAAGCGGGTGGAGGTCATCTATGCTCTGCATTTCTGTCGCCTTCGAGAGGAACTCACTGTGTCGAAACGCCTTATTTCGGGACTTGCCGTCTTTTTGCTGCCGATCATCCCAGTTCTTGGTGCCGCTGCCGAAGGGCATCAACACCACGCCGGCCATTCGCCGTCGCAGCAGGATGGCCGACAGATGGTCGCGTTTCCCGAGGGCTTGGCCGAACATACCCGCGCCAATATGCGCGATCACCTGCTGGCCGTTCAGGAAATAACCGCCTATTTGGCGGAGGGGAAATACGACTCGGCCGCGGAGACGGCGGAAAAGCGTCTGGGCATGAGCTCCCTGCCAAGCCACGGTGCGCACGAAGTGGCGAAATACATGCCATCGGCCATGGCGGCGGTCGGCAGCGATATGCACCGTTCCGCCAGCGAGTTCGCGCTGGCCGCGCAAAATGCCGATGCTACGGGCGATGTCAAGCCGGCCCTGGCGGCCCTTGCCAAGGTACAAGGCCAGTGCGTGGCCTGCCATGCCGGCTTCATGCTGAAGTAGCCAGGCTCGTTGCAGGGAGGCGTCATGCGGTATCTATGCTTGGTTATTTCTCTTTTTATCGGCGTCGGTTCGGCTTCGGCGAGCGAGCTGAAAGCGAGCGCTGTGGTGCCGGGCATTTATGCCTTGGTCGGCCCCAGCGAGGCCAGGACCTATGACAACCACGGACTCAATGCCACCTTCGGCTTCGTGGTCACGCCGGCCGGCGTGGTGTTGATCGATTCCGGGGCCTCCAGTCAGGGCGCGCAAATCATCGAGGCGGCCATCCGCAAGGTGACGCCCTTGCCGGTGCGCTGGGTGATCAATACCGGTAGCCAGGATCACCGCTGGCTGGGCAACGGCCATTTCGCGGCGCAAGGGGCACAGATCATCGCCCTGGCGCGCACGGTCGCGACCCAACAAGAATTGGGCGCGCAGTGGCTGGCGATGCTGCGGCCCGCGCTGAAAGAGCGTCTGGACGGCACGGTGCCGACCTATGCCGCCCAGCCGATCGCCGCCGACCGCCAGTCCTTCGTGCTGGGGGGCCGGCGCTTCGAGTTGTTCTGGCCGGGCGATGCCCACTTTGCCGGCGATTATCTGGATTGGCTGGTGGCCGAGGTGAGCCGGGCAGTGGCCGAGTGGGAACCCTTGGAGGCCACGGTGAGCCATCTGGCCGATGCGCCCCGATTCGGGCATCTGGAGCTTTACGTGCTGCTGCACCGGCCCAATATCAATCGGGCCTAGGTGGAGTTGGAACAACAGCCCTGAGGCGCAGATCTGCGCTGTGTTACGCATCTGCGGATGTGGTAGGCGTCGTAATGCATAGACTTGGCTGGGAATGTTGCTGGTTTATGCGATCTTTGCCGCGGATCGGAGAAATCAATACCGATGACTTCAATACCATCCACGCCTTCATGCAATTCCGCCTGTATGGTCCCCAAAGCGTCAGGTGTTTCGCGAAATATAGCCGTATCCTGCTTTTGCTGCTTACCCCTTCGGCCAAAGCCTTTCGAAGTCGAATGAGAGCTGCCGGTGATGACGAATGGATAGCAGGTAGACCGTCGATTCGCCCAGCGTGTAGAGGATGAGGTAATCGCCGGTCAGGTACTCGCGCAAGGTATCCGCCGATCCGGCTGGCAGCCGGGCGAGCAAAGCCAGGGCCTCGGTCGATTGCGGCGGCTGGTCGAGATAACGGCGGCCCAGGCGGGGGAAGCGGCGCAGGTTGGGGACGATGCTTGTCCGCAGTTCGGCGAGCAGCTCGTCGAAGGCGCTGGGTGCGCCGGCCTCGGTTAGAAAGGCCTCGATAACGGCGAGTCGTTCGAGGACGTTCTCGGTCAGCTCGACCTTGTGCAGCTTGTCAGCCACGCGACTTTTTGGGGGCCTTGCGGCGCTGTTGGAGCTTGGCGATGGCGGCATCGGCCTCGCGCACACGGCCGGCGGCGATGTCTTCCAGCCCACGGCGGGCGTCGTCGAGCAGCAGCAGGTGGATGCGTTCGCGCTCCAGGCGGTGGTAGTAGTCTAGGCGGTCGGCGTCGATCAGCGCGACATAGCTTTGGCCGTTCTTTGTGATGATCTTTTCAGCACCGGCCTTGGCCTGCTCGGCCAAGTCGGACAGATTGGCGCGGGCCTGGGTGAACGGCACCACGTCGTTGGCGGTGAAAGCCATGGCGGCCTCCTTGGCGGGTTACAGAATTCTGTGCAGTTTACTGCTGCGGTTTATGCTTTGCCAAGAGGCGACCAGTGGCTGGGATGCGCTTAGTCTTCCTTCCGCATCTGCGGGAACAGGATCACGTCGCGGATGCTGGCCGAGTCGGTCAGCAGCATGACGAAGCGGTCGATGCCGATGCCGCAGCCGCCGGTGGGCGGCAGGCCGTGCTCCAGGGCGCGGATGTAGTCGGCGTCGTAATACATGGCCTCTTCGTCGCCGGCCTCTTTCGCCTCGACCTGCTTCTGGAAGCGGGCGGCCTGGTCCTCGGGGTCGTTCAGCTCGGAGAAGCCGTTGGCCACTTCGCGCCCGGCGATGTAGAGCTCGAAGCGCTCGGTGATCTCGGGCCGGGCATCCGAGGCGCGGGCGAGCGGCGAGGTCTCGACCGGGTAGTCGATGATGTAGGTCGGCTGGATCAGTTGGTGCTCGGTGGTCTCTTCGAACAGGGTGAGCTGCAGGCCGCCCAGGCCGTCGTGCTTGCGGAATGGAATCTTGCGCCGCGCCAGTTCCTCACGCACGAAGGCGATGTCGTCCAGCGGCTTGCCAGCCAGTTCCGGGTTGTACTTCACCGTAGCCTGCAGCGCGGTCAGGCGGGCGAAGGGCTGGCCCAGGTCGATCACCGTGCCCTGGTAGTTCACGGCGGCGGCGCCGGTGGTCTTGACCGCCACCTCGCGCAGCAGTTGTTCGACGAAGTCCATCAGGCCGTTGTAGTCCTGATAGGCCTGGTAGAACTCCATCATGGTGAACTCGGGGTTGTGCCGGGTGGACAGGCCCTCGTTGCGGAAGTTGCGGTTGATCTCGAACACGCGCTCCAGACCGCCGACCACCAGGCGCTTGAGATACAGCTCGGGCGCGATGCGCAGGAACAACTCCATGTCCAGCGCGTTGTGGTGGGTGGTGAAGGGTTTGGCCGAGGCGCCGCCGGGGATGGGGTGCATCATCGGCGTTTCCACCTCGAGGAAGTCGTGGCCGCTCATGAACTCGCGGATGGCCTGGACGATCTTGGAGCGGCGGATGAAGGTCTGCCGGGTATCGTCGTTGGTGATCAGGTCGAGATAGCGCTGGCGGTATTTCTGCTCGGTGTCGGTCAGGCCGTGGAATTTCTCCGGCAGCGGCCGCAGCGACTTGGTCAGCAGACGGATGGACTTCGCATTGACGGTCAGCTCGCCCTTGCCGGTCTTGAACAGGGTGCCGGTCACGCCGAGGATGTCGCCCAGGTCCCAGTGCTTGAAGGCCTCGTGCGCATCGAGCCCGGTGACGTCGTTGGAGACGTAGATCTGCAGGCGGCCGCTCATGTCCTGCAGGGTGGCGAAGCTGGCCTTGCCCATCACGCGTTTCAGCATCATCCGGCCGGCCAGTTGCACCTCGATCGCCATGGCTTCCAGCTCTTCCTTGGCCTGCTCGCCATATTGCGCGTGCAGGTCGGCGGCCAGGTGCTTGCGCTCGAAGTCGTTGGGGAAGGCGACGCCGTTCTGGCGCAGCTTGCTGAGCTTCTCGCGGCGCTCGGCGATGATCTGATTCTCTTCTTGTGGTTGCAGGTCTTGTTCGCTCATGGCGGTTACTCTTTTGTTCAGACGCCCTGTTTCAGGCTGGCTTCGATGAATGCGTCCAGGTCGCCGTCGAGCACGGCCTGGGTGTTGCCCACTTCGTAATTGGTGCGCAGGTCCTTGATCCGCGACTGGTCGAG
>JAJZTV010000070.1 GCA_021847385.1 Pseudomonadota bacterium
TTGGGGCGGCGCCTGCTTTACCATCCAGTTCGGTTTGAACAAACAAGGAGAATCGATTTGAGCCGCCGCATCCTCGTGGTCGACGACGAAGACAAGATGCGCCGCCTGCTGGAAATGGCCTTGCTCGCCATGGGCCACGAGGTGGTGCAGGCCGGCGATGGCGAGGCGGCGCTGGCGCGTTTCGCCGAAACGCCCTTCGATCTGGTGCTCACCGATCTGCGCATGCCGCGGCTGGACGGCCTCGGCCTGTTGCGTGCCCTGCGCGAGCGCGGGGCCGACGTACCGGTCGTGGTGCTCACCGCCTACGGCACCGTGGAAAGCGCGGTCGATGCCATGAAGCTGGGTGCCGTCGATTACATCATCCGGCCGTTCGAAATGGCCACCGTGGAACTGGCCGTCTCCCGAGCGCTCGACCTGGGCCAGGTCAAACGCGAGAATAGTTTCCTGCGCGACGAGGCCGCGCGCGGCTGGGGTGAGTTCATCGGCCAAAGCCAGGCCATGGTCGATCTGTATCGACTCATCCGCCAAGTCGCACCGGCCAAATCCAGTGTCCTGGTCACCGGCGAAACCGGCACCGGCAAGGAGTTGGTGGCGCGGGCCTTGCATCAGGAATCGGGCCGGGGCGGCCTGTTCGTACCGGTCAACTGCGCCGCCATCCCCGCCGACTTGCTGGAGAGCGAGATGTTCGGCCATCGCAAGGGCGCCTTCACCGGTGCCGACCGCGACCGGATGGGGCGGTTCGAGGTCGCCAACGGCGGCACCCTGTTCCTGGACGAGATCACCGAAATGCCCATGGCCATCCAAAGCAAGCTGCTACGGGTATTGCAGGAAAACGTCGTCGAACGCTTGGGCACCCATGCCCCGGTCTCGGTCGACGTCCGGGTCGTCGCCGCCAGCAACCGCGACCCGCTCCAGGCCGTGGCCGATGGCCGGCTGCGCCAGGACCTGTACTACCGGCTGAACGTGGTCCAGGTCGAAGTGCCTCCGCTGCGCGCGCGCCGGGAAGACATCCCCTTGCTGGCCGAACACTTTCTCGACAAATACAGCCGCGAGCTAGGCAAACGCGCGCCCCGGCTAAGCCCGGAGACCGTCGACAAGCTGGTCGCCTACGCTTGGCCGGGCAACATCCGCGAACTGGAAAACATGATGGAACGGGCCGCCGTGATGAGCAGCGGGCCCGAGGTAACACCGGGCCAGTTGCCCAGCGAAGTCGTCGGCACGGCGACCCCGGCGGCCTCGCCCGCCGTCGACATCGCTCCGCACGACCTGGCCCTGCAGCCCCAAGTCGACGCCCTGGAAAAGCGCCTGATCGAAGCCGCCCTCCGCCAATCCGGCGACAACAAGTCGGCGGCGGCACGCCTACTGGAAATCAGCGAGCGCTCGCTGTGGTACAAGATCAAGAAGTTCGAGCTATAGGCCTCTACGCAGAAGCCGGCCCGCGGCCAGGGATGGCGCTCACACCCCCTTCCCGCCGCCCAACCTGTTTCCCCACCTTGCTCGCCATATAGGCGGCTATCCGCCCCTGTCGTGAAACACCGTTGACTTAGCCTCACGCATTTACATCATTTTTACAACATAGCCGGCAAAATTGCTCACTCTTATATGCCGGCCGAACTAATCTCAATTTCATGAGCAAACATGGTGCTGCGCGCAGGAGTGATTCTTGTCTATCGGCAAAATGAAGCATGAGCGCGCATGGCAGGCGCACCTGTTGGCCGCGGCGGCCTGCGGCCTGACAGCCTTCGTGGCGTCGCCGCTGCGCGACCGTCTCGATCTCGCGAATACCGCGATGCTGTTCCTGCTGACGGTGGCCCTGGTCGCGGTCCGCCTGGGCCGGGGGCCGGCGATTCTCGCCGCATTCTGTAGCGTTGCCCTGTTCGATTTCTTTTTTGTGCCGCCCCATCTGTCGTTTGCGGTGAGCGACGTTCAGTATCTGGTGACCTTTGCCGTCATGCTGGCAGTCGCCTTGATCATCAGCCACTTGACGACCGGGCTCGCCAATCAGGCCCGTGAGGCCAAGGCACGCGAGCGCCAAACCCACTCGCTTTATGAACTCGCCAAGGCACTGGCCGGCGCCGTGACGCAAGCACAGGTGCTGGCGGCCAGCGAAAATTTCCTGTCCGAGAATTTGCATGCCGAAACAATGCTGCTGTTGCCCAGCGCTATGGAGACCTTGCGCGTGGCTGGCGCAATGCCGAAATCCATCTCCCTGGCCGCCGAGTACACCGCGCGCTTGGTTTATGGCAGCGGCGAAGCGGCCGAAGGGGAAGATAGCGCGGGCGGCGAAGGCCATAGCCTGTTTCTCCCGCTCAGGGGCTCGACGCGCATGCGTGGCGTGCTGGTGGTTTCGGTCGGATGCGGCGATCTGGAAAAATTGCGACACCAGCGCCCCCTGTTGCTGGCGGTGGCATCGCTGATGGCGATCGCCATCGAGCGTCTGCATTTCGTCGAGGTGGCGCAGGCCTCGCAATTGCAGGTTGCCTCTGAGCGCTTGCGCAGTTCGATCCTCTCCGCGCTGTCCCATGACGTGCGTACGCCACTGACCGTGATGTACGGCCTGGCCGATTCACTCGCGCTGACCAAGCCAGCACTGCCAGCCTCGGCGCAGGAAACGGTGATCGCGATTCGCGAACAGGCGCTGCGTCTCAACAACATGGTCGGCAACCTGCTCGACATGGCCCGCTTGCAGGCCGGCCAGGTCAGTCTGCGCAAGGAATGGCAGCCGCTGGAGGAAGTGATCGGCGCCAGCATCAAATTGTTGGGCCCGGGCCTGCAAGGTCATCCGGTCAAGGTGTCGCTACCGGCCGATCTGCCCATGCTGGAATTCGATGCGGTACTGATGGAGCGGGTATTTTGCAATCTGCTCGAAAACGCCGCGAAATATTCGCCCGGCTCGACCGACATCGACCTGCATGCACAAGCACGCGACGCCACGATTGAAATAACGATCTGCAATGCGGGGGCCGGGTTTCCGCCGGCTATGTTGCCCCGCGTTTTCGATCTATTCGAACGCGGCTGCGTCGAATCGGCGGTGCCCGGCTTTGGCGTCGGCCTGGCCATCTGTCACGCCATCGTCGAGGCGCACGGCGGCGCCATTCATGCCTTCAACCCGAAAAGCGGAGGAAGCTGCGTGTGCTTTACCTTGCCGCGTGGCATACCGCCGCAGATCGAAGGCGAGAGCGATCCGGGAGAAACGCAATGACGCTTCCCGGCCCGCTCGTGCTCGTAGTCGAAGATGAAGTGCAAATTCGCCGCTTCGTCCGCACCGCGCTGGAGGGTGAAGGCTGCCGGGTGGCGGAAGTGGAAACCATGGCGCAAGGCCTGATCGAGGCGGGCACGCGCAAGCCGGATCTCGTCATTCTCGATCTCGGCCTGCCGGACGGCGACGGCGTGCGCTTCGTGCAGGACCTGCGCGCTTGGTCCAGCCTGCCGGTACTGATTCTTTCGGCGCGCTCGACCGAAAGCGACAAGATCGGCGTGCTGGACGCGGGGGCGGATGACTACCTCACCAAGCCCTTTGCCGTGGGTGAATTGCTGGCCCGAGTGCGCGCCCTGCTACGGCGTAGCAAGCTGGGAGGCGAAGCCGAGAGCCCCCTCCTTCGCTTCGGCGATGTCGAGGTCGATTTGACGCGGCGGCAAATCCTGCGCCAAGGCCTTCCGGTACACCTGACGCCGATCGAGTATCGCCTGCTGTCCGTCATGTTGGCGAACGCCGGCAAGGTCATGACCCATCGTCACCTGCTGCGCGAGGTGTGGGGGCCTTCCTATGTCGAGAGCAATCATTACCTGCGCATCTATGTCGGCCATCTACGGCAGAAACTGGAACAAGACCCGACCCAACCCCAGCATTTTTTGACCGAAACCGGCGTGGGTTACCGTTTTCAAAATTAGATTCGATCTCAGCCTATCTAAGGGGGCAGCCGTGACTCATTCCAGCCATTCCAATTCTTCGCGCCTCGGCGTGCTGGCCCTGGGCGCCTTGGGTGTCGTCTATGGCGACATCGGCACCAGCCCACTCTATGCCTTCAAGGAAGCGTTCTCCGGCCCCCATGGCCTGGCGGTAAGCGAGCTCAACGTGCTCGCGGCGCTGTCCGCCTTTTTCTGGGCGCTGATGCTGATCGTCTCGATCAAGTACGTGTGGATCGTGCTCAAGTTCGACAACGAGGGCGAAGGCGGTGTGCTCGCCCTCACTGCGCTGGCGCACCGGATCACGCAGAAGACGCCTAAGTGGTCGTGGTTCGTGATCGGCGCGGGCGTGTTCGCCGCCGCGCTGTTCTACGGCGACGCCATCATCACCCCGGCGATCTCGGTGCTTTCCGCAGTCGAGGGCTTGAGCGTCGCCACGCCGCAGTTCGAGCACTTGGTCGTGCCCATCACTATCGGCATCCTCGTGGCTCTCTTCCTGATCCAGCGCCACGGCACTGGCCGCGTCGGCGGCCTGTTCGGCCCGGTGACCATCATGTGGTTCGCCGCGCTGGCGATTCTCGGCGCGCTCAGCATCGCGCAAACCCCGGTGGTGTTGCAGGCGATCAACCCCATGTATGCGCTGAATTTCGCCGTGCAGCATCCGGGCGCGATGTTCCTGCTGTTGAGCGCGGTGTTCCTCGCGCTCACCGGCGGCGAGGCGCTGTATGCCGACATGGGCCACTTCGGCGCCAAGGCCGTACGCCTGGCTTGGTATGGCCTGGTCTGGCCGGCGCTGCTGATCAACTATTTCGGCCAGGGTGCGCTACTGCTGCGCTCGGCCGAGGCGGTGGAGAATCCGTTCTACCTGCTGGCGCCGGACTGGTTCTTGCTGCCGCTCGTGGCGCTCGCCACAGCGGCGACGGTGATCGCCTCGCAGGCGACGATCACCGGGGCGTATTCCATGACCTTGCAGGCCTCGCGTCTGGGCTACTTACCCCGCGTGCGGCTGCTGCACACCTCGGAGACGGAGCGCGGCCAGATCTATATCCCCAGCGTCAACTGGCTGATGCTCATCGCCGTGATCGTGCTGGTGCTCACCTTCGGCTCGGCGAGCGGACTGGCCGCCGCTTACGGCATCGCCGTATCCGGCACCATGATCATCACCACCCTGCTCACCGCGGTCGTCGCCTTCGTGCTGCCGGGCCGTGCGCGCATCGGTCTTCTGCTCGGCCTGGCGCTGTTCGGAAGCATGGAACTGCTGTTCTTCGGCTCGAATCTGACCAAACTGCTGCATGGCGGCTGGCTGCCTCTGGCGCTGGGCGCGCTCATCTTCCTGCTGCTCACCACCTGGAAGGAAGGCAGCCGCCAGGTTGCCGAGCAGCGGCGCAAGATCGATATCCCGCTCAAGGATTTCCTGGCCGGGCCGCAGCCCAATGTGCCGCGCGTGGCCGGCACGGCGGTTTATCTCACCTCGGACCCGACCCTGGTGCCCAGCGCGCTGTTCCACAACCTGAAGCACTTCAAGGTGATGCATGAGCGCACCATCTTCCTCAACGTCGTCAATGAAGACGTGCCGCGTATCGACCCCAGCCAGCGCATGCAGCTTAGCCAACTCGCGGACGGGGTCTTCGGCATGGCGATGCATTTCGGTTTTCGCGAAGAGCCCGACCTGACGCATGCCCTCGAGGGTGCAGCGGATTTCGGCATCGAACTCGACACCATGACCACGACCTTTTTCGTGGCGCGCTCCACCGTCATCGATGGCCCCGGCGGCTTGTCCGCTTGGCGCTGCGGGCTCTACGCCTGGATGACACGGCAGTCGGAAGGCGCCGCCAGCTATTTCAACCTACCGGCGAACCGGGTGGTCGAACTCGGCACACAGGTGATGCTCTAGTTTGAATATGCCCGGCTTTGCAGAGGCGTAACGCGAAGGCGGCCCAGGACAGAATCCACGCTTCGACCCTGGCCGCCTCGCTCACTCCTTCCCGCCCTGCCCCTCGCGCCGGTGGCGCACCTTCTTCTCCACCTTGCCCGCCACATAGGCCATAAAGTCGTTCACGTTTTCGTAGGCCTGGTCGATCGCCAAGCCGGCCAAGCCATCGATCAGCCGGCGAGTGGCTTCGATCTCCTGCAGGTCGCGGCCACAGGTGAGGCAAGTGGTGCCGTCGTCGCGGCAAGCGGTCTTGCCGCGGCAGGGGCTAAAGACCTTCATGCCGGCTCGCCCCGTTCGTCGAAGCTGAGCCGAGTGGTATCGCCGTCGATATCGGTGACCTCGACCTGCTTCAGCATGCCGTTCGGATAATAGGTATAGCGATGGGCCAGCTCGATCTCGCCGTAGACCATCTTGTCGAAACCGAGCAGGCGCTCCCGCTCGTCGAAGTAGCCGCGAAAGTAGGTATTGCGGTTTGCCACCTCGTTGTCGCCCAGGGGCGTGACCAGCTTGAACGGCAGTTTGACCCCGGTATAGGTGAGAAAACAGCGGCTGGCGCCGGTGGTCGAAAGTTCGGTCATAAGCGTTTCACCTTGATGTTCAAAATCTGGATGCGATAGGCGATCTGGCGCGGCGTCATATTGAGCAGGCGCGCAGCCTTGGCCTGGACCCAGCCGGTGCGTTCCAGCGCGGCGATGACGCGCTCGCGTTCGTCCATGTCGGGGTTTTCCAGATCGACCGCCGGCGCTTGCGGACTGGCCGCGGAGACTTGTTCCTCGATGCCGGTGAGCAAGATGGCATCGCGGTCGATGATGTCGCCCTCGGTCATCACCGCCGCCCGCTCCAGGCAGTTTTCCATTTCGCGCACATTGCCGGGCCATTCGTAGTGCATCAGCACCCGGATCGCGCTGTCGGTGACGTCGAGCGTACGGCCCTGCTGCTGGCCGATCTTCTGCACCAGAAAGCGGGCGATGTCGGGGATGTCCTCCGGCCGCTCGCGCAAGGGCGGCAAGTTGATGGGCATGACGTTGAGCCGGTAATACAGGTCTTCGCGGAAGCGGCCGGCCTCGACCTCGCCTTCCAGATCGCGGTGGGTCGCGGCGATCACGCGCACGTCGACCTTGACCGTGCGGCTGCCGCCGACCCGCTCCAGCTCGCCTTCCTGCAGCACGCGCAAGAGTTTGGCCTGAAAGGCGGAGGAGACTTCGCCGATCTCGTCGAGGAACAGGGTACCGCCGTCGGCCTGTTCGAAGCGGCCCTTGCGGCTGGCGACGGCACCGGTAAAGGCGCCCTTCTCATGGCCGAACAATTCCGACTCCAGCAGGTTCTCCGGCAGCGCGGCACAGTTGAGTTTGACGAACGGTCCACGCGCGCGCGGCGAGTTGTAGTGGATGGCGTTGGCGATGAGTTCCTTGCCGGTGCCGGTCTCGCCGCGAATCAACACGGTGGTGTTCCACTTCGCCACCTGGCGCACCTGATCGAACACCCGGCGCATCGGCTGGGTATGCCCGACGATGTTGTCGAAGCCATATTGGCCGCGCACGGTGCGGCGCAGGCTGTCGCGCTCTTCGGTCAGGGCGCGCCGTTCCTGCTCGATGTCGCGCGCCAGACGCACGGTCTGGCCGACCAGATTCGCCACCATCTCCATGAAGTAGGCGTATTCGTCGAGCAAGGCCTCGGCCCCGGCCATGGGTTGGGCGACCAGCACGCCGACCACCTGGCGCGCGATGCGGATCGGCACGCCGACCAAGGGCAGGTTCTTGTCGTAGATACCCAGGCGGTCGAGAAAACGCGGTTCGTCGGCGATGCAATTGAGCACCAGTTTTTCGCCCTCTTCCATGATCATGCCGACCACGCCTTCGCCTGGGCTGTAGCGGATGTCTTCGCTGCGGATCGCTTCGCCGTGCACGGCCGTGACCAGCAGGCCGCCGGTGTCGGGTTCGATCAGGCTGACCATGCCCTTCTCCAAGCCGACGCCCTCGTCCAGCACGCGCAGCAGCTCGCGCAGCGTGGCCTTGAGGTCGAGCGAGCGCGACAAGACCTGGCTGACCTGGAACAGCGTCTCCAATTCCGAACGCAGCAGTTCTTGCTGCAGATCGTCCCAATCCTGGGGTTTGGCTGCGCTCATCATCATCGCTCTTCCTTGATCAACGGAAGTTGCATGCGAATGCGGCAACCGCCGACATAGCCCGGATCGATCGCGATCACGCCGCCATGGCGCGAGACGATGTCTTGCGCCACGGCCAGGCCCATGCCGATATGCTGGCGATCGCCGCCCTTGGTGGTGAAGAAAGGCTCGAACACCTTCAATTGCCATTCCGGCGGGATGCCGGGGCCGGTATCGGCGATGGCGATCTCGACGCTGTCCGCATGCAGCTCGGTTTGGAGGCGAATCTCGCGGCCACTACCGCGCGACTCGTGAATCGCATCGAGGGCGTTCTCCAGCAGATGCTTGAACAGCGTAGCCAGCTCGGTTGGCCGCCCCAACACCGATGGCAACTCGGCCACGGGCTGCCATTCCACCACCACCCCATCGATCAGCATGCGCTGGGTCAACAAGCGCAGCACGTCATGCAACAGCGCATTGAGATTGACCGGTTGCATGGCCTCGACCGCAGCCCCCGGCACGCAGGCACGCAAGGTCTCCAGCGCGGCCTGGCCCGAGCGCAAGGCCTCGGCCAAGCCGGCCGTCAGCGGATCGGCGCCGTTTTCGTTACGCCGCTCCAGCATCGTCACGGCGGCAGCGATCATGTTGAACGGTCCTTCCAATTGATAAGCCGCCGCGGACAAGGTCTCGCGCAGGCTCTGGATGCGGTCTTGTTCCGCCAGCAAGGCGCGCAGGGCGTTCATCCGTAGCGCCTCTTCCTGCCGCTTCAGTGCCGTGACTTCATGCATGGTCAGCAGCAGATAGCGCTTACGGGCCGGCTCGTAGAAGGCGTCGGCGCTGGTGTCCTGCTCTTCGAACCAAGTCCCGGCGCAGACGAACCAACGGGTTTGCCGGGGCAGGTCGAACCGCACCTCCTGCCCTTGGAAACCCTTGCTGCCGCGGCGCAGCTCGTCAAAGCGGCCGCCCATATTGGCCCGCACCGCCGCCAACATCGTTGCCGCCGGCTCTTGGCCGAGTTCACCGATCAGCTTTTTGTATTCCTGGTTGTCGAGGATCAAGCGCTCCGCTTCGTCGAGCAAGGCGATCGCCACCGGCGCCGCATCCACCACCGATTCGATCAACGCCTTCTGATTCTGCACTTGGCGTTCCAGCCGGTGCATCTCGGTGACGTCGCGATGCATGCCGAGGTAATGCGTGGTGCGCCC
>JAJZTV010000071.1:0-290 GCA_021847385.1 Pseudomonadota bacterium
TATGGTCTGGGCATTGACACGGCCGCGCAGGTCGACCCGTACGCGGCCCGCTGCTTCGCTGGCGATGCCGAGTTCGGCGGGCTGATCGAAGATCGTGGCGCGGACTTGTTTGGCGCTCACGCCATTCTCGGTGAAGTCGATCTGGCCGCTGGCATTGCCTAAGGTGGGCAGATTCGTGCCGGGATCGATACGGTTGGCACTGAATTGGTAACTCCCTTTGACGGTGGTATCGGCGACGCGGCGCAATGGCATATCCAAGCCCAGGGCCAAGTTGCCCTTGCCGTCGGCGT
>JAJZTV010000071.1:300-9142 GCA_021847385.1 Pseudomonadota bacterium
CGCCGACCTGAAGGGCGTCAGCTGTTGCGCATGAAGTCGAGGAAGCGTTGGGTCGGGCCGCTGGCGCTGCCGCGGATCACCAGTTGTTCGTCGTACGAGTAATGCAGATCGGGGATGATCGCACTGACCTCGCCCAATGGAATGCCGTGGATATGCGCACCGGGCTGCGCGATCAGGGTCATCGCCTTGTCGTGGAAGGTTAGCGAGCCTTGGATATTGTCGATCTTAGGCCAACCCGGCGCGTAATCGAGCACGCCGTCGTTCAGCCGCATGCCGACCTTGAATTCGCCGCCGCCTTGGTCGAAGGGAAACTTGTCCAACGAGCCTTTCAATATGAATCGAACATCGCTGGCGTAGCCGCCGACCAGGCTGCGCTTGAGCCAGGCATGCGCATCGTCGCTGACCGCCTTCGGCAGATACTGCCAGACGGCGTTGGCCTCGCCTCGGCCAAGGCTGGCCTGGATGTCGGTCTGAGCCGGCCGGCCCGGCGCCGTTTGAATGCTGCCGTGCGCTTCGCCGGTCAAGTCGGCATTGGCGAACTTCAGTTTGGCGATATCGAGCTTGAGCCCGCCCTGCTTCGGCAACTGCCATGTCAAGCGGCCCTCGACCGTGGCGAAGGCGAGCGGATTGCGAAAGATGCGGGTGTCGTCGAACGAGAAATTCCGGCTATCGATCTCGGCTTCGCCGCTATCCTGGTCGGTCTTGATCCGGCCGCTCAGCCCGTCGAGGCCGGGCAACTTGTCGTAGGCATTGACGCCGACGTCATGAAAGCGTGCGGTCACAGCATAGCGGTTGCCGTCGACCTGCTGCACTTGGGCAAAATCGACCAGGCCGCGCGGGCTGAGTTTCTCGACCAGATCGTGCATGCTTTTGGGCAGCGGGATGGCGTCGGCCAAGGCGGTCACCGCCTCCAGGCGCAAGCCCTCGGCCTCGGCCTGGGTGGGCTTGAACTGGCCGCTGGCGTCGGCCTGCAGTTGCAGGCCGAGCTTGGCCGCGCTCGAGGTTTCGCCGGTGGCCGTGGTGTAACGCAAGCCCTCGGTATGGATATCGTGCCGGTCGTTTTTCAGGCGCTGCCAGACGATGCGGCTATCCAGTTGGCGAAAGGCGAGGATGCGCAGGTCCTGGGCGAACTGGAGCGAGATGTCGCGCAGCCGCGCATCGCCGACGATTTGCTGCGGCGTGCCTTTCTTCACGGTCAGCCAGAAGCGCAGATGGCCACGGCCGCCGCGCACCGTCTCTTGCGACCATGGCGTTTGCCGGTTCCAAGCGGCGAGATCGACGGCATCGACGGCGCTGTAGATCTTGCCGGACCAGCCTTCCGGTTCGTTGATGCTGCTGCCGCGCAGGTCGCCGCGCAGGTCGAGCCGTTGCGCGACGTCCGCGGGCGGCAACGCCGTCAGGCCGAAGCGGTGGCGGCCCAACAGGTTGTGCAAGGCGGCGTTGAGCCGGGTCAGCTTGAGCGGCGGCGCCCCGATCTTTTCGTCGAGCCAGGTGACCTCGGCGTCGCTGACCAGGATCAGGCGCTGGCGCAGCAGCCAATCGGGGAACGCGCCGCCGGTCTGCTTTTCGTCGATGCGAATGCCGGCCACATACACTGCGCCGTTCTTGTCGCGGCGGATTGTGAGCTTGGGCGCCTGCAGCCTGAGTTCGGCCAGCCGGGGCTCGAAAAAGACCAGACTGCTCCAGGACACCGCCGCCTCCACGCTCGGCAAGGTCAGTGGGGCCGCTTGCCCCGGCGTCATGATGCGCACGTCGCCGAGCCGCAGCCGGGGGTGCCAGCCGCGCCAGTCGGCGGTGAGTTCGCCGATCGCGACCGGCAGGCCGATGGCCCGGCTCACGCTCTGCTCGATGAAGGCGCGTTGCTCGCCCAGGCGCGGCAGCAGCGCGTATTTGACGGTCAGCACCAGGCCGGCGAACGCGATGGTGCCCAGGATGGCGATCCAGGCGGCGATGCGGAGTAGACGTCGGTTCAAGGTGTTCATGGTCGGCGATGGGTCAGCCCGGAACAATGCCATGCGCTCAGGGCAAAGGAAAGGGCGCTGATGCTAAGACAGCGACAACTTGCCAAGTTCCTCGGCGATGCTGCGCGCGTCGATCTGGACGAAATCCTGCCGGCCGAATGCGGCGACGCCGCCGGCCAACTCATACCAGCCGGGGTTCGCGCCCAGCGATGTTTGCAGCGCGCCGGGCGTGGCCCAGGCCTGGCTTTGATGCCGGCGCGGCAAGACATAAAGCCGGCCGGGCAGATAGACCAGGTTGTAGGCGGTGCCGCCTTGGTGCAGTTCGTCGAGATAGCGCCAGGCCGCGACCGCGTCGTCGAAGCTCAGGCAGTCCACCGGATAGTCTTCGCTGCCGCCGTTGTGCCGCCAAACCGGGTTCAGCAACGGCAACGGCAGTTCGCGCACGAAGCTCTGGAAATGCAGGTGATTGACCGAGGCATAGGCGCCCAGGCTGTTATAGGCCAGGCCGAAGCCGGCCACGCGTGGGCCGAGCGCCTGCGTTGTCTCCCAGGCATAGCCGTGCCACTGCGGCGTCAGGAACTGCGCGTGGCCTAGCCCTTTCTCCGGCACCAGCAGGCCGTGCAGCGGCGCAAACGGGAACTTGTTGTAGAGCAGGCTGACGTTCCGGTCGAGCAGTTCGCCCTGCCAAAAGACCTCCTTGGCCAGGAAGGGCTTGTCGAAATGGAAGCCGTCCGGGTTGAACGGCTGGCGCAGACCCTCGACCTTGGCCGCGCTGGCGCGCGGCGGGCGCAAGGCGCGCAAGGGGTTGAACTGCACCTCCCATGGCCCGGCCTCGCGCTGCTCGGCCAAATTCAAATTCTCAAAGCCGATCGCCATCAACTTGAGAAAGACCATCAGGTCGTCCTCCGGCTCGTTCAGCGGCCGGCCCTGACGCAGCGCAGTGGTGATCAGCGCGGCCTGGTGATAGTGGCGTTCGGTCAGCGGCTCGCGCAGTCGCTGCCAAAGTTCGGGGTCGTTGGCGGCGTTGGCCAATACCAGGATGTAGACACCGAGGCCGTCGTGCTGGCGCAGCATGGTGTGCAGGCCGTCGGCGAAGGCGTGCTGAAAGTCAGCGGTGGAGGAAAACAGGGGAGGCATAGCGGGCGGCGGCGGGGCTCTTGTCGGCGAGAAAGGCATGCAGGCGCAGGATGGCCTGCAAGGCCTCGGGTGGTCAGACTACCTGGGGCACGGTACTTCGTGTCCGGCCGCCAGCGCGTCCAGCCACTGCATGACCTGCTTTTGCGCAATGGCTTGGCCGCTTTCCTGGTAACGCGCCCAGCGGGTCTTGTCCTCGTGCCGTTCCTTCAGCGCGGTCTTGATCACCCAGTGCGGCGTGCGCTCCAGTTCGTCGACTACGTGCTTGAGCCGCCCGCGGGTTTCATCGTCGAGTTCGACGCCGACGGTGGAAGTGCTCATGGCGGGTTCCGGGTTGCGATAAGTACAACCCCATTCTAAGGGGTGCCTCCGATTGGCGCCACCACTCAGCAGGGGTGGCCATCCGGCCGCGAACCTCCGGCGATGACGCGCTGCGCTTGGCTCATGCAGAACCTTCTACCCGTAGGTCGGCAATACCTTGCCGACGGCGCTTCTCGGAGCACAAATCTATCAATTTGATATTTATTGATAGATTTTGATAGAGGCCCTGTTTAATCCGGCTGGTAGCCCAGGTTTGGCGCCAACCAGCGTTCGGCGGTGACCAGGTCCCAGCCCTTGCGTCGGGCGTAGTCCTCGACCTGGTCGCGGCCGAGCCGGGCCACGGCGAAGTAGCGGCTGTCCGGGTGCGAGAGGTAGAAGCCGGAGACCGAGGCGGCCGGCCACATGGCGAAGCTCTCGGTCAGCTTGACGCCGGTGGCCTCGGTTGCATTCAACAGTTCGAACAGCGGGCCTTTTTCGCTGTGCTCGGGGCAGGCCGGGTAGCCGGGGGCCGGGCGGATGCCGCGGTACTCCTCGGCGATCAGTTGTTCGTTGGCAAGTGCTTCGTCGGCGGCGTAGCCCCAGAACTCGCGTCGAACACGCTGGTGCAGGCGCTCGGCGAAGGCCTCGGCCAGGCGGTCGCACAGGGCCTTGAACAGGATGGCGCTGTAGTCGTCGTGCTGGGCCTCGAACTCGCGGGCCTTGTCGTCTTCCTTGATGCCGGCGGTGACGACAAAGGCGCCGAGGTAGTCCTTCACGCCGCTTGTCTTCGGCGCGACGAAATCGGCCAGGCACCAGTTGGGCTGGTCCTTTGGTTTTTGCATCTGCTGGCGCAGGTTGTGCCAGGTCATCGCGGGCTTGGCGCGCGATTCGTCGGCGTAAATCTCAATGTCGTCGTCGTTCACGGTGTTGGCCGGGAACAGGCCGATCATGGCGCGGGCCTCGACCCAGTTCTCCGCGATCATCTTTTGCAACATGGCCTGGGCGTCGGCGAACAGCTTGCGCGCCTCTTCGCCGACCACCTCGTCGTCCAGGATCTTCGGGTAGCGGCCGTGCAGTTCCCAGGATTGGAAGAACGGCGTCCAGTCGATGTAGCGGGCCAGCTCGGCCAAGTCGTATTCGCGGAATACCTGCACGCCCAGTTGCTTCGGCACTGGCGGCGTGTAGGGTGCGCTGTGCGCACCATCGGCGGCCTGGTGCGCGGAGCGCACCCTACCCTCGGCATCGGCCCAGTTCGTCTGAAACTTGTTGGCGCGCGCCTCGGCCAGCGACACCCGCTTGGTCTCGCCCTTCTGCGCCAGGTGGCGCTCGCGGGTGTCGGCGTAGTCGGTCTTGAGCTTGGCGACGAAGTCGTCGCGCAGGTCTTTCGACAGCAGGTTGGTACAGACACCGACCGCGCGCGAGGCGTCCTTCACGTAGACCACGGCGCCTTCGTAATTGGGGTCGATCTTGACCGAGGTGTGGGCGAGCGAGGTGGTGGCGCCGCCGATCAGCAGGGGAATCTTGAAGCCCTGGCGCTGCATCTCCTTGGCGATGTGCGCCATCTCCTCCAGCGATGGCGTGATCAGGCCCGAGAGGCCGATGATGTCGGCGCCGACTTCCTTCGCGGTGTTGAGGATCTTGTCGGCCGGCACCATGACACCGAGGTCGACCACCTCGTAGTTGTTGCAGCCGAGCACGACGCCGACGATGTTCTTGCCGATGTCGTGCACGTCGCCCTTCACCGTCGCCATCAGGATCTTGCCCTTGGCGGCGGAGTCGGCGGTCTTGGTTGCCTCGATGAAGGGCGTGAGGTAGGCCACGGCCTGCTTCATTACCCGGGCCGATTTCACCACCTGGGGCAGGAACATCTTGCCGGCGCCGAACAGGTCGCCGACCACGTTCATGCCGTCCATCAGCGGACCTTCGATCACCTTGACCGGATGGCCCAGCGCGGTGCGGGCCTCTTCCGTGTCGGCCTCGATGTACTGGGTGATGCCCTTGACCAGGGCGTGGGCGAGACGCTTTTCGACCGGCTGGTCGCGCCAGGCCAGGTCTTCCACCTGTTCCTTCGCCGAGCCCTTCACTGTGTTGGCGAATTCGACCAGGCGGTCGCCGGCATCCGGCCGGCGGTTGAGTACCACGTCCTCCACCCGCTCGCGCAGTTCCGGCTCGATTTCGTCGTAGACGCCGAGCTGGCCGGCGTTGACGATGCCCATGTCCATGCCGGCCTGGATCGCGTGGTAGAGGAACACGGTGTGGATGGCCTCGCGCACCGGCTCGTTGCCGCGGAAGCTGAACGACACGTTGGACACGCCGCCGGAGACGCGGGCGTGCGGCAGGTTCTGCTTGATCCAGCGCGTGGCCTCGATGAAGTCCACCGCGTAGTTGGCGTGTTCCTCGATGCCGGTGGCCACGGCGAAGATGTTGGGGTCGAAGATGATGTCCTCGGCCGGGAAGCCGACCTTTTCGGTCAGCACATGGTAGGCGCGCTGGCAGATCTCGATCTTGCGTTGGTAGGTGTCGGCCTGGCCCTGCTCGTCGAAGGCCATGACGATGGCGGCGGCGCCGTAGCGGCGGGCGAGCCTGGCCTTGGCGACGAATTCGTCTTCGCCTTCCTTGAGCGAGATCGAGTTGATCACCGGCTTGCCCTGCACGCACTTGAGGCCGGCCTCGATGATCGACCACTTGGACGAGTCGAGCATGATCGGCACCCGGGCGATGTCCGGCTCGGAGGCGATCAGGTTGAGGAAGCGCACCATGGCGGCCTCGCCGTCGAGCATGGCTTCGTCCATGTTGATGTCGATGATCTGGGCGCCGTTCTCTACTTGGCTGCGCGCGATGTCCAAGGCCTCGTCGTACTGGCCTTCCAGGATCAGCCGCTTGAACTTGGCCGAGCCGGTGACGTTGGTGCGCTCGCCGACGTTGATGAACAGCGCGCCCTCGCCCACGTTCATCGGCTCCAGACCGGACAGGCGCAGCTCTTTGGGCGGCGCGGCCACGGTGCGCGGCCGGTGCGTGGCCATGGCGCTGGCGATGGCGTCGATGTGCGGCGGCGTGGTGCCGCAGCAGCCGCCGACGATGTTGAGCAGGCCGGAGTCGGCCCACTCGGCGATCTGCGCCGCCATCTGGGCCGGCGTCTCGTCGTATTCGCCGAAGGCGTTGGGCAGGCCGGCGTTGGGGTGGGCGGAGACCAGGCAGTCGGCCTTGCCGGCCAAGTCTTCCACGTGCTGGCGCAGCTCCTTGGCGCCGAGCGCGCAGTTGAAGCCGAAGGACAGCGGCTCGGCGTGGCGCAGCGAATTCCAGAAGGCCTCGGCGGTCTGGCCCGAGAGCGTGCGGCCGGAGGCGTCGGTGATGGTGCCGGAGATCATGACCGGCCGTTTCTCGCCGGTGTCGTCGAAATATTTCTGCACTGCGAACACCGCTGCCTTGGCGTTCAGGGTGTCGAAGATGGTCTCGATCAGGATGCAGTCGGCGCCGCCCTTCACCAAGCCGTCGGTGGCGACGTAATAGGTGGCGACCAGCGCGTCCCAGCTGACGTTGCGGAAACCGGGGTCGTTCACGTCGGGCGAGATCGACAGGGTGCGCGAGGTCGGGCCGAGCACGCCGGCGACGAAGCGCGGCTTGGCCGGGTCTTTGGCGGTGTATTCGTCGGCTACCGAGCGGGCGAGTTTTGCGCCCTCGAAGTTCAGTTCGTAGACCAGCGCCTCCATGCCGTAGTCGGCCATGGAGATGCTGTTGGCGTTGAAGGTGTTGGTCTCCAGGATGTCGGCGCCGGCCGCCAGATATTGCGCGTGGATCTCGCGGATGATCTGCGGCTGGGTCAGCAGCAAGAGGTCGTTGTTGCCCTTGACGTCGCTCGGCCAATCGGCGAAGCGCGTGCCGCGATAGTCCGCCTCCTCCAGCTTGTATCTCTGGATCATGGTGCCCATGGCGCCATCCAGGATCAGGATGCGTTGTCGGGCGAGGGCGAGGAGTTCGGCGGTGCGGTCGGGCATGGTAGCTAGAGGTCGATAAAGTCTAATTATGATACTTGGCAGTAAGCCTGCCTCCCAGGCTGACGGATAATAAATGCTTATTTATCCGAAGGCCAGGCGGGCTGATTTGCTCGTGCACGGTGTTTTTGCGGTGACCGGGCCGGTCGAGGGCGCAACATAAACAACAAATTGGCTTGCTATAGTGTCGATGCATAGCGACGGGGTTATAAGTCGAAACCGGAGATGGCCGAGTAAAGGGAGACCGCCGATGAAGCATCTAACGCCGAAAGAGGCCTATGCCTTTCTAGAGGCCAACAGCGATGCGGTGTTGATCGATTGCCGCTCGGAGTTCGAGTATCTGTTCGTCGGTCATCCTATCGGGGCCATCTTGGTGCCGTGGTACGAGGGTGCGAATTGGGATTTGAACCCGCGTTTTTTGGGCGAGGTGCGCATGGCCGCCTCGCACCACCGGCCGGTGATCCTGGTCTGCCGCTCAGGCAACCGCTCGCGCGAGGCCGGGGCGTTCCTGGAGCAGAACGGCTTCACCGATGTCTACAACGTGCTGCACGGCTTCGAGGGCGAGCTCGACGAGCATCACCATCGCGGCACGGTCAGCGGCTGGCGCTGCGACGGCCTGCCGTGGGAGCAGTGCTGAGCAGGGGTCGGGATTCAGGGACGCGCCGAAGGCGCGAAGATTCTGCCCTGACCCCTATTTCTTCCCCGTACTGCCGAAGCCGCCGGCGCCGCGGTCGCTTTCCGGGAATTCGTCCACCAGGTTGAAGCTCGCCTGCACCACCGGCACGATGACCATTTGCGCGATGCGCTCGAAGGGTTGGATGGTGAAGGCCTCATGGCCGCGGTTCCAGGTCGAGACCATGAGCTGGCCCTGGTAGTCGGAGTCGATCAGGCCGACCAGGTTGCCCAGCACTACGCCGTGTTTATGGCCCAGACCGGAACGAGGCAGGATCATCGCGGCGAAGCCGGCATCGGCCAGGTGGATGGCGATGCCGGTCGGGATGAGCTGGGTTTCGCCGGGGTTGAGCACCAGCGGGGCATCCAGACAGGCGCGCAGGTCGAGGCCGGCGCTGCCGGGCGTGGCGTAATGGGGCAGTTGTTCCCGCATGCGCGGGTCGAGGATTTTGACGTCGACGTGCATGATGCTTGAGTCTCTGGTTAAGGGTGTTGGGCGTTGTAGAGCTGGGCGATGTGCTCGATCAGGCGGCGGGCCTGGCTGAGCTTGTCGGCCTGTTGCAGGGTGTGTTTGCCGGCGTCGTCGAGCAGCAGCAGCTCGACTTCATCGGCGCCGATGGCCTCTTGCACCGCGTTGGCCACGATCAAGGGCAGGTGCTTGCGCTTGCGCTTGAGCTCGGCGTATTCCTCGAGGTTCTCCGCCTCGGCGGCGAAGCCGACGCAGAACGGCGGCTTCGCCCGGCTGGTGACGTTGGCCAGGATGTCCGGGTTGGGCGCCAGTTC
>JAJZTV010000072.1 GCA_021847385.1 Pseudomonadota bacterium
GTGCCGGCTCGACCGCCTCCAACCTAAGTCCTTGCATGCCCACCTCGGTCTCCGAGATATCGAGCATGGTATTGATCATCTGGATCAGCCGGTCGCACTCCTCGACGATGCTACCGGCCAGTTCGATGCCGTCATGGCCCAAATTGCCATTCATTGCGGCCCCCTCGGCCAGGCCGCGGATACGGGTAAGCGGGCTACGCAGATCGTGCGCGATGTTGTCGTTCACCTGGCGCATTTGCTCCATCAAGTTTTGCACCCGGCTCGCCATGCGGTTGAAGGTACTGACCAGATCGTCGATCTCCCGGCCATAGCCGGCCGCCTCCACGCGGTGGGCGAAATTGCCGCCGGCGATCCCGGCGGCGGTGCGGGTGACCGCTTCGACTCCGGCCATGGCCTTGCGCGCCAAGGCCCAGCCGATCAGGGTACCCAGCGTCAGCATGCTGAAGACGATGATGAGGGCATAGCGCCGGAACAGGCGCAGGAAATTCTCGTTTTCTTCCAGCGATATACCCAACTGCAAGATCGCATCGTCACCGATAATGGCCGACAGGATGCGCGCCTTGCTGCGGGCATCCGGCAAATGCAGATAGGAGAACTGCGGGCTGTCATCCGAAGCGTCGATATCGGGCAACGGCGCCAGAGGCCAAGCCGAGGTATCGGAACTGACCAAGACCTTGCCCGAACGATCCAGCAAGCGGATGAAATAGTCCTGCCGGCCATAAGCCTCGGAATCCGCCGAAAACTCGCTGCGCAGGCCGCTCAAGCCGATACGCGCCGCGGCCAGGCCAATCTCCTCCTTGCGCTCGAGCAGTTCCTGGTCGATCTCGCTCAAGGTATGCGTGCGCACCAAGTTGTACAGCAAGGCCACGCCACCCGCGCTGATGACGCCGAAGAAGAGTGCATAGAACAGCGCCAGCTTGAGCGCGAAGGAACGGCGCGAGTTAAACGGCGGCATCCAGGACATAGCCGACGCCGCGCAGGGTGCGGATCAGTTCGGGTTTCTCGATGAAGCCATCGCTGAGCTTGGCGCGCAAGCGGCTCATCGTCGTTTCGATGACGCTGGTCTCGGGGTCGAAGTTGTATTCCCAGACATGCTCGATCAACATGCTCTTGGACACCACGTTGCCTCTATGCTGCATCAAATAGGCCAGCAGCCTGAACTCGCGCGGTTGCAGCAGGATTTCCTTGCCGGCACGGGTGACGTGGCGACGGGCCAAGTCCAACACCAGATCGCCCACCGCCAGGCAAACCGGCTCCGCCATGCCTTGCGAACGGCGGATCAAGGCCTGAATCCGGGCCAACAGTTCCGAGGCGGCGAACGGCTTGGTCAAATAGTCGTCGCCCCCGGCCTGCAAACCGCGAATGCGGTCTTCGATCTCGCGTTTGGCCGACAAATAAATAATCGGGGTGCGTACCCCGGCTTGGCGTGCCTGCTCGACCAAGGACACCCCATCCAGATGCGGCAGCATGATGTCGACCACGGCCGCGTCATAGGCCAACTCCCGCAGCTGTGCCAGGCCTTGCACGCCATCCGCCGCATGATCGACGGTATAACCGGCCTGTCTCAGCCCTTGCAAGACAAAGGCGGCAATCTTGTCGTCATCCTCGATAAGGAGCAGATGCGCGATACTTTTCATTGGCAGACCATGTGAAAAACGACCGGCTGAAGTTTATCGGCCCATTCCTGAAGGCAAGCTTACGGTCATGTAAGTTTGAGGCCGGCATATGGCCCGCCTGCCAACCCCACGGCCGAACACCCCGCCTCTTACCAAATCGTAAACCAACGCCCTGACGTCTCTCCCTAAACTCTGACCCGGATCGATTTACCCGAAATAGCGAGATAGCCATGCCGCATGAACACACTCATCTTTTAAGCCGCGCGCTGACGCGTAAGCCGTGGAAAACCGCCGTTACGCTGATCGGCACCTTGATTCTCTGGGCCGGTGCCAGCCTGCCAGCCCACGCGCTACCGAGCTACGAGCGCCAAACCGGTCAAGAGTGCGCAACCTGTCACATCGGCGCATTCGGCCCTCAGCTCACGCCCTATGGCATGAAATTTAAACTGGAAGGCTATACCGCCTCCAATGGCCAGCCCAGCATTCCCTTGTCCGCCATGGCACTGGCCTCCTGGACGCACACCGAGAAAGATCAGGACATCGGCAACAACAAGGGCGCGCTGCAAGAGGTGTCGGCCTTCCTCGCCGGCAAGCTGACCGACCATGTCGGTTCCTTCGTGCAGGCCACCTATTCCGGCATCGACCACAAGACCGCACTCGACAACGTCGACGTGCGATATGCACTGCCGACTCGCATCGCCGGCAAGGATGCCGTCCTTGGCGTTAGCCTGAACAACAACCCCAGCGTACAAGACCCACTCAACACCCTGCCGGCCTGGCGCTTCCCATTCACCGGCTCGGAATACGCGCCGGGATCGGCCTCACCGCTGCTAGCCGGCACGCTGGCCCAGCAAGCGCTCGGCGTGACCGCCTATGGCTATTGGGACAATGCCGTCTATGCCGAATTGGGCGGCTATAAGTCGCTGTCCAAGAGCTTCCTCGACAAGGTCAACGTCGGCGCCGATGCCGGCAAGATCGACGGTACCGCGCCCTACTGGCGCCTGGGCTACATCAAGGATCTCGGCGGTTCGGCCTATTCGGCGGGGCTGTTCGGCATGAACGCCAAGCTGCTGCCTAACCGCGTGGCTGGCCCGAGCGATGACTATAGCGACATCGGCTTCGATGCCTCATACCAATATCAGGCGGCCAAGAATGCCTACAGCTTGTCCGCCAGCTACCTGCACGAGAGCCAGAAACGCAATGCCACCTTTGCCGATGGCGGCGCAGACAACGTGAAGGGCAAACTGAACCGCTATGACCTGATCGCCTCGTATTACTACGATCAGACCTATGGCCTATCCGCCAATCTATTCAGCACCCGCGGCGATACCGATGCCACGCTGTACGGTTCCGCCAATGGCAAGCCGGATACCGCCGGCCTGACCCTACAGGCCGACTGGACGCCCTTCGGCAAGGAAGACTCGTGGGGCGGGTCGTGGTCCAACCTGCGCCTGGGTCTGCAGTACACCCTATATTCCAAATTCATGGGCGCCAGCCACAACTATGACGGCGCCGGCCGCGACGCCAAGGACAACAACACCGTGTTCGCCTTCGTCTGGACAGCATTCTGAGGAGCTGGCATGCAGCCTACGCAACTACGCATCGCCCTGTCGCTACTGGCTTTGGCGGCCTGCCTAAACCCTGCCCTCGGCCGGGCCGAGGACGCCGCACAAGGCGCCAGACAGTTCGAACAATCCTGTGCCATGTGCCATAGCCTGGTGCCGGGCAAGACCAAGTTCGGCCCCTCGCTCAATGCCATGATCGGCCGACCCGCCGGCGGCAGCCCAGGCTATAGCTATTCCGATGCCCTGCGCAGCAGCGGCCTGACCTGGACGCCGGACAAGCTCAGCGCCTTTCTCGAAGACCCGCGCAAATTGGTGCCGGGCACCCGCATGAGCTTCGGCGGCATTGCCGACGTCGAACAGCGGGCCAACCTGATCGCCTTCCTGGCGCAACCACGTTAACCAGGCTGCGCCAGACAAAAAGGGCTGCCTTGAGCAGCCCTTTTTGTTTGAACACACGGTCAAGCGCCGCCGTTTTACCCCAGCACGTGCGAGGCCATGCCGTCGGCCAGCTTGGGCTCGAACCAGGTCGACTTCGGCGGCATCACCTCGTCGGCGTCGGCCACGGCCATCAGGTCTTCCATGCCGGTGGCGTGCAGCGAGAAGGCCAGCTTCATCTCGCCCGAATCCACCCGCTTCTCCAGTTCGGGCAGGCCGCGAATGCCGCCGACGAAGTCGATGCGCTTGTCGCGGCGCGGGTCGGCGATGCCGAGGATGGGCGCGATCAGGTTGTTCTGCAGCAGGCTCACGTCCAGGCGGCCGACCGGGTCGGCCGGGATCAGCTCGGGCTTGATCGTCAGCTTGCGCCACTGGCCAGCCAGGTACAGGCCGAACTCGCCCGGCCGGGCCGGCCGCACCGCCGCGGCGCTGTCCTCGACCCTGAAGCTTGCCGCCACCTTGGCCAGGAAATCGGCCTCGTTCAAACCGTTCAGGTCCTTGATCACCCGGTTGTAGTCGAGGATCTTCATCTGGTGGTGGGGGAAGATCACCGACAGGAAATAGTTGTAGGCCTCGTCGCCGGTGTGCTTGGGGTTGGCCGCCTTACGGGCGGCGCAAACGCGGCTGGCGGCGGCCGAGCGGTGGTGGCCGTCGGCGATGTAGATCGCGTGCATGCCGTCGAACAGCTCGGTCAATCGAGCAATCGCCTTGGCCTCGCGGATCACCCACAGGGTGTGGCGCACGCCGGCCTCGGAAGTGGCGTCGGCCTCGGGGTGGCCCTGAGTCGCGGCGGCGATGATGCTGTCGACCTCGGGCTGGCTCGGGTAGGCCAAGAGCACCGGGCCGGTCTGGGCGTTCAGCGCCTCGACCTGGCGCACGCGATCGTCTTCCTTGTCCGGCCGGGTGAACTCGTGCTTGCGGATGCGGTTCACGTCGTACTCGGCCACGCTGGCGGCGGCCACCAGGCCAGTCTGCACGTGCGCGCCCATGATGATGCGATAGGCGTAGTAGCAGGCCTGGTCGTCCTGCTTGAGCACGCCGGCGTCGAGCATCTTCTTCAGGTTCTCGGCCGCCTTGGCGTAGACGACGGCGGCATAGGGGTCGGTCTCCGGCGGTAGGTCGATCTCCGGCTTGGAGATGTGCAGGAAGCTCCAGGGCCGGCCTTCGGCCAGCGCGCGGGCCTCCTCGGTGTTGAGCACATCGTAAGGCGGGGCGATGACCTCCTGGGCGCGGCCGTGGGCGGGACGCAGGGCGGGGAACGGGCGAATCAGCGACATAGCAGCTTCCTAGGTTAAACAGATGGCCTTCGGCAGACCGAAAAAAACGTATTTTACCTTTCTTGCCGCTTTCCCCCACTTTCGGCTAGTTTGACGCACATGGCAGACACGACTCCCCCCTCCCGGCACCGCGACCGGCTCGACTGGCTGATGCAGACCGGCTGGACCACCTGGCGCCTGTTCAGCAAGAACGAGTTGCTCAACCACGCGGCGGCGGTGTCGCTGTATTTCCTGCTCTCGGCCGCGCCCTTGGTCATGCTCACCCTCTACGCCACCGGCTTCCTTGAGCGCTGGGCCGAAACCTCGGCGCCGGCCAGCATCCTGCTCGCCGCCATCTACGACCAGTTCCACCTCGACACCCTGCGCCAGTTCGGCGTGCTGCCGGAAAAGGCCCGGCTCGCCGCCAGTGGAGCCGGCCTGGCCACCCTGCTGCTGTCTTCGCGCGGCCTGCTCAACGCCCTGCAAAGCGCATTCCGGGTGATCTTCCCGACCGACAGCAAGCGCCGTTTCGTAGTGTCCTGGGCCATCCCGCTGCTCATCGTGCCGCTGGCCTTCCTGCTCATCCTGCTCGGCGTCGCCGCCCGTGGCGTGCTGGAATTCCTGGCCCAGCCCTCGCTGCTCGGTGCTGCGCGGGCCGAGGCCCTGCAGATGGCCAGCGGCCTGTTCACCCTGCTCACCGTCTGGGCCCTCACCTTCTTCGCCTTCCGCCGCCTGCCCCTGCGCCGGCCACCGCTGCACCCGACACTGTGGGTCAGCGCCCTGGCCGCGCTCAGCCTGATCGTCCTCGCCATCGGCTTCGGCCATTTCTACAGCGCCGAGAAGTACCGCGCCGTCTACGGCTCGCTCGCCGGCGTGGTGTTCGTGCTAATCGGCATCTACTTCATCAGCGTCACCTTCTTCGCCTGGGCGCAATGCCTCTATGCCGTGAGCAAGGTCGACGTCGCCGCGCTCGAGCGCCTGTTCCTCGGCCGCGAAGGCCAAGGCGCCAATCGCCTGGAGAACCTGGCCTTCAGCGGCAGCAACCGCCTGCTCGCCAAATACGGCCAAACCCTGCCCGCCGGCAGCGTGCTCATCCGCGAGGGCGACAGCGGCGAGCTGAGCTATTACCTGTATACGGGCCGGGTCGCGCTGTACAAAGGCGGCATCGACGGCATACCGCTCGGCCACATCGAACAAGGCGAACTGTTCGGCGAAATGGCTTATCTATTAGGCGAGCCGCGCACCGCCACCGTGGTGGCCGAGACCGAGGTCGTCGTCCTGGCCCTGCCGCCGCAGGTACTGGAAGAGTTGATGCGCTACTCGGCACCCTTCTCGCGGCGGATCATCGGTAGCCTGTGCCAACGCTTGAAGCTGATGAATCAAGCGACAGAGGCCTGATGCGATTTTTTGAATAGGCACTAGGATGTATGGTTGGGCGGTAGTTCAGTTTGAGCCCTTTAAGTGGGCATTTCCATAATGCGAATAGGCTTGTGCAGCCACTTGGGCTGCAGCAGGCAGTCTGAACGTTGATCGTTCATAGGAGAGGGGCTTGGCTTTTTACGACATCACCCGGGACGAGATACAAGGGATCCTTACCCAACTGGAGCAAGCCCTCTCAAGCCACCAGCAATGGCATGCCGCGCTGATCCGCACCCTCGTTTGCCAACTGCCGATAAACCGGCACGACACCAGCTCCGCGGCGCATACGGAATGCCAGTTCGGCCAATGGTATTACGGCAACATACCGGGGAAACTGCACGATCACGAGGGCTTCATCGCCTTGGGCGCGGCGCATCTGCATATGCACCAGTTGGCGGCAAGACTGCTGATCGCGGCAAAAGAGAACAACCAGATCGCCATCTTCGATTACGACAATTTCGTCAATGCCCTCGACCGGATGCGGCTTGAGATATCAGCCATAGAGCGCGAGCTGGAGGACTCGCTGTATAACCACGATTCGCTGACCGGCGCCATCAACCGGTATGGCATTTTGCCGACGCTGCGCGAGCAGCAGGCCTTGATGAAACGCGAACCCCATGAGTGCTGCGTTGTCATGGCGGACCTGGACGACTTCAAGGCCGTCAACGATCTACACGGCCATCTCGCCGGCGACCGGGTGCTGATCGCTGTGGTCCACTTTCTTATCGAACATCTCCGTCCTTACGACAAGGTATTCCGCTACGGCGGGGAAGAACTGCTGATCTTCATGCCGCATACCCAGTTGACGCCCGGCCACATCAAACTGGAGCAGCTATGTGAAGGACTGGCCGCCATGCCCATCGATATCGGCGAGAAGGAACCTGTCCACATTACCGCATCATTCGGGCTGGCACTCTTCGACCCGGCCAACCCGGTTGAAATGTCCATCGATCGTGCCGACAAGGCCATGTATGCCGCCAAGACAGCTGGAAAAAATTGTGTTCGGATATGGGACCCGGCGATGTGAATCGATCCCGAAAAAGGGGACGCCACCTTTTGAATTAGAGGGGTCGGTTCAGACTCGACAGCCCGACTATAAATACCCCCCACCACCGCCCTATCCGGACCATATCAACAACATGGCTTTCGCATTGCCCCACGCTGTCTACAGTGAGGGAAGACGCGGCCGCCGCACGAAGGGTGTCCACGCTGTCTCATCCAAATGTCCACAAGGAGTCGACGATGAAAACCAAGCTATTGCCCATGGCCGGCCTGCTGCTCGGCCTTATGTTCTCTGCCGCACCGATCCTGGCCGCCGATGAGCCGATTTATGGCAGCCAACTGATGACGGCGCAGGAGCGCACCGACTACATGAACAAGATGCGCGCAACCAAGACTCAAGCAGAGCGCGACAAACTGCGCCAGGAACACCACGATGCGATGGTGGCGCGGGCCAAGGCCCAGGGCAAGACCCTGCCGGCCGAGCCACCGCCGCGCGGTAGCGGCGTGGGGCCGGGTATGGGCCCCGGCGGAGGGATGGGGCCTGATGGCGGCATGGGGCCGGGCCGCCAGCGCGGTTATTGACCTCACCCCACTCACTTGCGCCAGGGTACGCCAGGCATCTCCCGGCAGGGCGTACCCATTCCCCTGCACCACACTACTTAACCCTCCAGACCACCGCCAGGCCCACCCCAATCTGGGCCGGCCGACCTCCGATCTTCCAGATAGCCATACCAATCCTTTATCGCCGTAGCCGAACGAGCTCGAGCGATTCCTGTCCAACCGGCCAGGCAGGCATCTTCTTTGCTTATGTCCAGGCGAGTTCTTCAATCCCCTGATGCGCAGGTGGCGACATGAACGCTTTATGGAAAGACAGTATCTATCTGCAGCGGGAACAGCTCGCGCGCATGCTGCATGAGCCGCTGGCCCGCCTGGCCGGCCGCTGCACCGAAGCCTGGCCCGACCGCGCGCGGCTGAATGCGGTGCTTGCCCAGGGCTTCGACGACATCCCGCATTGCACCTTCCTGTACTGCCTGGGCACCGATGGTAGCCAGATCTGCGACAACATTGCGAACGACGGCATCGTGTCCGGACATTTCGGTCGCGACCGCTCCCAACGCCCCTACATGAAAGAGGCGGTGCCGGCCTGGGGCTTCCTGCTCTCGGATGCCTACATCAGCCAGCTTTCGCGCCGGCCATCGCTCACGGCCTTACAGCTTGTGCGTTCGGATGCACTGACATGGGGCTATCTCGGCGCCGATTTCGATCTGCGCAACTTGCCGGTCACCGCAGAACTCTACGAAGAACCCGGTTATTGGCGCCAGGTAAAAGGCGATCCGTCGATACGCAGCAATGTCTTTCAACAGTGCCGGGTGGACAGCCCGATGGATGGCAACCTGGAGCAGGCCTTGTCCATTCTGGAAGAGTTGCTGACGGATCGGGGGGTGTTTCAGTGCCAGATCCATTTCTCCAGCAGCCAGGCCACCATCTGGACCGTGGATGACCCGTTCCGCTATCGCATCCTCGACCATGAGGCTTTGAGCGATCCGGACATCTGCCTGGTCTACCCGCGCCGCCCCTACCCGAGCCATGCGGCGATAGCGCAGGGTGACAACAAGCGGATTCTCGGCACCCTGCGGGCCCTGCGCCTCACCGACCCGACCTTTTATCTGCGCCTGGCCTCGATCAATCTGTTCAACGGCATGGTCAGCCTGACCTTCTCCTGCG
>JAJZTV010000073.1 GCA_021847385.1 Pseudomonadota bacterium
GCGGCGCGATCAAGAACGTGATTGCGATTGCAGCCGGTGTCTGCGATGGCCTGGGCTTCGGCTACAACGCCCGTGCCGCGCTGATTACCCGCGGCCTGGCCGAGATGACCCGGCTCGGGCTCAAGCTCGGCGGCCGGGCCGAGACCTTCATGGGCCTGTCCGGCCTGGGCGATCTCATCCTCACTTGCACCGGCGATCTGTCGCGCAATCGCCAGGTCGGCCTACGCTTGGCGCAGGGCCAGGGTCTGGAGGCCATCCTGCGCGAGCTGGGCCATGTCGCCGAGGGCGTCACCACGGCGCGCGAGGTCTGCCGTCTGGCACAGGAGGTCGGCGTGGAAATGCCCATCGCCGACGCGGTGCGCCGTTTGTTGCTGCAGGAATTGACCCCGAAACAGGCCGTCGCCTTCCTGCTCAACCGCGATCAGAAGGACGAAGGGGTCTAGGCGTTTTTACCGCGCGCCTTCGCGTCCTTAGCGGTAAAGCTCAAGCCCCACCGGTAAAATGGTGCTGGCGCCAGGCCTCGAACACCGCGACGGCAGCGGCGTTGGACAGGTTCAGGCTACGTTGCCCCGGTCGCATCGGCAGCCGGATATGCCGGTCCGCCGGAATCTCGGCCAAGACCTCTTCGGGCAGCCCCCGCGTCTCCGGCCCGAACAACAAGACATCGTCCGCTTGGAAGGCGACCTCGGTATGCAGCCGGTGCGCGCGCTTGGTGAAGGCGTAGATGCGCCGCCCGGCGAAGTAGGCCAGGGCGGCAGGCCAGTCGGCATGGGTCTTGAGTTCGGCATATTCGTGGTAGTCGAGGCCGGCCCGTTTCAATTGTTTGTCGTCGAGCGAAAAGCCCAAGGGCTCGATCAAATGCAGGCGGCAACCGGTGTTGGCGGCCAGGCGGATGATGTTGCCGGTATTGGGGGGGATCTCGGGTTGGAACAGCAATATGTCGAACATGGCTTGAGCTTGGGCCGATGAGCCGATAAGTTACGGGTAGGCTTCGAACGAAGGGGTAATGATGGCACGGCCGGAGAAGATCCGACTCGGCGATTTGCTGGTGGCGCAAAAGGTGCTGTCGCAGGCGCAGCTCGCCGATGCCCTGGATCGGCAGCGCCAGAGCGGGCGCAAGCTCGGCCGCGTGCTGATCGAGAACGGTTTTGCCACCGAGGATCAGATCTCGATGGCGATCGCCCGCCAGATGAATATCCCCTTCGTCGATTTGTGCCGGGTCCAGGTCAAGCCGGAGGTCGCGCACCTGCTGCCCGAACAGGCGGCGCGGCGGTTCCGGGCCGCCGCGCTGGAGCAGCGTGACAACGGCGTGCTGGTGGCCATGGCCGATCCGACCGACATCTTCACCTACGACGAGATCGTCCGCACCGTCAGAAAGAACGTCGAGCTGGCGGTGGCGACCGAGAGCGCGGTCGACAAGTTCATCGACAACGCCTACCACGGCACCGACGAGATCGACGAGCTGGCGCGCAGCCTGTCGGAGGAATTGGGCCAGGAAGAGGCGATCGACATCAGCCAGCTCGCCACCGGCGAGGCGGCGGAGGATGCCCCGGTGGTCCGCCTATTGCAGACCGTCTTCGAGGACGCCCTGCAGGAAGGCGCTTCCGACATCCACATCGAGCCGATCGACGGTCGGCTGCAAATCCGGTTTCGGGTCGACGGCATGCTGCATGTCGCGACCGAGGCCGACAGCCGCATCGGCCCGGCCCTGATCCAGCGCCTCAAGTTGATGGGCGAGATGAATATCGCGGAAAAGCGCCTGCCGCAGGACGGCCGGTTCATGATCCGGGTCGACCAGCGGCAGGTCGATGTGCGTCTATCGGTCATCCGTACCCAATACGGCGAATCGGCGGTGATGCGCCTGCTGACCGGTAGCGGCGAGGTCAGCCTCGATCGGCTGGGCATCGCGCCCGAGACCCTGGTCAGCTTCCGGCGCATGATCCATCAACCCAACGGCCTGGTCCTGGTCACCGGCCCGACCGGCAGCGGCAAGACCACGACCTTATACGGTGCGCTGGCGGAGCTGAACGACCCCGGGGTGAAGATCCTGACCGTCGAGGATCCGGTCGAATATCGCCTGCCCGGCATCAACCAGGTGCAGGTGCAGGACAAGATCGAGCTGACTTTTTCCCGTGCCTTGCGCGCCTTTCTGCGCCAGGACCCGGACATCATCCTGGTCGGCGAGATGCGCGACCAGGAGACGGCGCTGATCGCATTGCGCGCGGCGCTGACCGGCCATCTGGTGTTGTCCACCCTGCATACCAACGATGCCGCTTCGGCTGCCGCGCGTCTGCTGGATATGGGCGCGCCGTCATACCTGCTGGCCAGTTCGCTGACCTGCATCATGGCGCAACGCCTGGTGCGCAAGCTCTGCCCGCTGTGTACCGAGGCGGCGCCGCTGACGCCGACCGAGCGGGCCTGGCTCAAGGTGGAACTGGACAAAGGCCTGGCCGCGGACACCTTCAAGCGCGGCCAGGGTTGCCGGCATTGCAACTTCACCGGCTACAAGGGGCGCCAGGGCGTGTTCGAATTGTTGGAGATCGACGCGACCTTGGCCGGCCTGCTCAACCGTGGTGACACCGAGCTCTTCCATGCGGCGGCCAAACGCAAGCTGGCGGGCCGGAATCTGCACGACGAAGCGGTGCGCCTGGCCAGCGAAGGGCTGACCAGCGTGGCCGAGGCGATGCGCGCGGTGCACCAGGCCGACGAGTAGATGCCGTACTTCGCCTATAAGGCCCGCAACAATCGGGGCGAGCTGATCGCCGGTGGGTTGGAAGGTACCAGTCCAGGCGCGGTGGCGGACGAACTGGCCCGATCCGGCCTGACCCCGATCGAGGTGGTTCCCGGCAAGGCGACGGCCACGTTTACGCTGGCCCTGCCCCGGCTGCTGCAGAGCCGGATCGACGAACTCGATCTGATGTTGTTCGTGCGCCAGATGCACAGCCTGCTCAAGGCCGGTGTGCCGATCTTGCGCGCGCTGACCTCGCTGGCCGAATCGACCGCCAAGCCGGCGTTCCAGAGCGTACTGAATGGCCTGAAAGACGGCCTCAGCACCGGCCGCGAGCTGTCGGTCAGCTTGCATCGCTATCCTGCGGTGTTTCCCGATTTCTTCATCAATATGGTGCGGGTGGGCGAGACCAGCGGCCGCCTGGAGGAGGTCTTTCTGCGGCTGTTCCATTATTACGAGTCCGGCATCGATCTGCGCGAGCGGGTCAAGGGCGCCTTGCGCTACCCGGCCTTTGTGATCGTCGCCATCATCGGCGCCATCGTCGTAATCAATATCGTGGTCATCCCGGCCTTCGCCAAGGTCTACGCCCAGTCCAAGGTCGAGTTGCCCCTGCTTACCCGCGCGCTGATCGGCACATCGGACTTGATGATGCACGGCTGGCCGGTTCTGTTGTTCGGCCTGGTGCTGGCGGTGGTCGGCTTTCGGGTTTGGCTTGGCACGTCGGTCGGGGCCTATCACTGGAGCCGCATCCTGCTCAAGCTGCCGATCGTCGGCGACATCGTGCACAAGGCCGCATTGGCCCGCTTCGCCAAGAGCATGGCCATGGGGCATGCCAGCGGCCTGCCGATCACACAGAACCTGACCAGCGTCAGCCGGGTGGTGGACAACAGCTATATCGCCAGCCGCATCGAGCAGATGCGCGATGGCGTTGAGCGGGGCGAGAGCCTGACCCGGGTGGCCGCCACCACCGGCGTCTTCACGCCGGTGGTCTTGCAGATGCTGTCGGTGGGCGAAGAGACCGGCGACTTGGAGCACCTGCTCGACGAGATCGGCGACATGTACCAGCGCGAGGTGGAATACGAGGTCAAGACCTTGTCCGGGCAGATCGAACCGCTGCTCACTATGGTCATGGGCGTGCTGGTGTTGATCGTCGCGCTCGGTGTGTTTTTGCCGTTGTGGGACTTGGGAAAGACGATGCTTACGCGTTAGAACTTAAGTGGATTTTCATCTAATTATCTATAATTAATTTAATAAAATTATTTTGTATAACCGGCGGCCTCACTTAAGCCGCTGACTCTGGAAAGGATGTTTGATGAATTTGCGTGTTCGGCAGTCTGGTTTTACTTTGATCGAATTGATCATGGTCATTGTCATCGTCGGCATCCTGGCCGCCGTCGCCTTGCCCCGTTTCGCCGACCTGCAGGGCGATGCGCGCAACGCCAAAGGCCAGGCCTTGGTTGGCTCCATCCGCTCCGCCTCCGCCGTGGCCCACGCCACCGCGCTGGCGCGCAACGCGACCGGTGCGACCGGCACCGTCACCATGGAAGGCCAGACCGTCAATATGGTGTACGGTTACCCGGCAGCGACGAGCCTGGGTATCATCGTCGCGGCCAATATCGACGCGACGCGGGACAACGTGACCATCACCCCGGGTACCGACCCCGCCACCGACCCGCTCACGGTCGACATCAACGGCGCCGGCACCCTGGCCAATTGCCGCATCAGCTACACGGCGGCCGCCAGCGCCTCCACGCCGCCGGTCGTCAGTTTCAACGGCAGCGCAGCCAACTGTCTGTGATCGCGACCGAGCGCGGCTATAGTCTGATCGAAGTCATCGGTGTTCTCGCGATCCTGGGAATACTGGCCGCGCTTGGGCTGGGCCGCTTCGGCGCTAGCGAAACCTTCGCGGCCCGTGGTTTTTCCGATCAGGCCGCCGCGCTTGTGCGCTACGGCCAGAAACTGGCCATCGCCCGGCATGGCAACGTCTTCGTCGCCCAGCAGGTCGACCGCCTGCAGTTGTGTCTGTCCGCGGGCATTCCCTGTCCGGCGGGCCAGGGTGCGCCCGGCCCCGCCGGGGAAAGACCGTTCGAGGTGGCGGCACCGGCGGATGTGCTTGTAGCGGCCACGACCGCCAACTTTTCCTTCGATGCCAACGGTCGCCCGTCTGCGGCCACGGTCTTCACCTTCACCGATTCCGGAGGCGCGACCACGCTGACGGTCGAGGCCGAAACCGGCTATGTCCATTAGGTCCCGGCGTGTGCGGCTGCGGCGGTCCCAGTGCGGTATCTCGCTGATCGAGATCGTCATCTTCATCCTCGTGATCGGTATCGCGCTGGCGGCCGTCGCTCAGGTTTTTTCCATCACGGCGCGGGCCAACGCCGATCCCTTGCTGCGGCGCCAGGCCCTGGCGGTGGCTCAGGCGCTGATGGAGGAGATCAGTTACAAGGAATTCAGCAATCCGCCGAATGGCTTTACCGGGCCGTACACACCGGTCAATCGCGGCAAGTTCGACGATGTCATGGATTACAACGGTTTCGCCATGGACGGCATCGCCTATCTGGATGGCACGCCGATTCCGGGGCTCGGCCAATATCGGGTTCAGATTGCGGTGGCGTCCACGGCCTTCGGTCCGGTGCCGGCGCCGCAGGGCTGGAGGATTACCATCACGGTGACCGATCCAAGCGGTGAGGAGCTTGTGCTCGATGGCTATCGCGCGAACTACTATTAAACGCTTCGGCGGTGGTTTCAGCCTGATCGAATTGATCGTGATCATGGCCGTCGTCGGGATTTTGGCCAGCATGGTCGCCGCATTCATCCTGGCCCCGATGCGGGGCTATCTCGATTCGACCCGGCGTGCGGTGCTGGTCGATATCGCCAATACCGCCCTGCAACGTATGGCGCGCGATATCCGCTTGGCCTTGCCCAACAGTGTGCGCGTGCGGCAGGTGGCCGGCGTTTATTATCTGGAGTTCCTGATGATCGCCGAGGGCGGGCGCTACCGAGAGGAGACCGACCCGACGATCCCCGGCAGCGACAAATTGGATTTCGCCAATGGTGCCGACGATACCTTCGATATCCTGGGGCCTACCCTCGACATGGCGGCGGGCGACCAGGTGGTGATCTACAACCTGGGCTTCGATGCCGATACCGATGCTTATCTGGGCGGCAATCGCCGGGCCTATAGCGGCGCGGCCGGACCGGTCGGCCAGATCCATTTCACCGCCACCGGCACGCCATTCCGTTTCGAACCGCCCGGACGGCGGTTTTTCGTGGTGCGGACCCCGGTCAGCTACAGTTGCAATCCGACGACCGGTGAATTGCGCCGTTTCTCCAGCTATGCCATCAGCGGCAGCCAGCCGACCGATCCGGCCAGCCCCCCGTTGAATGGCGGCAACAGCCATTTACTGGCCACCAATGTGACGGGCTGCAATTTTGCCTACGACAGTGGGGCCATCACCGGCAATCTCGGCCAGGTGACCCTTTGGCTGCAATTGACCAGCGAGGGCGAGGCGGTCAGCCTCTATCGTGAGATGGTGGTGAACAACAATGCGTAGCATGGCCGGCCGACAGCGTGGCTTTGTGCTGCCGATGGCGATCTTTCTGCTGGTCGTCTTGAGCGGTCTGGCGGTTTATCTGGTCAACGTCACCCAGTCGAATCTGGCGACCAGCGCATTGGAACTGCAAGGCGAGCGGGCCTACTGGGCCGCCCAGGCCGGGGTGGAGGCCGGGATCTATCAAGCCGCGCATGGCGGCGGTTGCACGGCCAGCCAGAATATCGCACTGCCGACAGGCTTCACCGTGACGGCGCAATGCGTGGCCGCGCCGACCAAGGAGGGCGGCAAGACCGTGACCGTCTACACCCTTACCGGTATCGCTTGCAACGATCCCGTGGCGGGGGCCTGTCCCAATTCGGCGTCGACGCGGGCGGACTATGTCGAACGTCAGGTCGTCGCGGTGTTCGAATGAAAATACGGCGGACACGGCGATATCTGATACCCGTCTTGTTGGCCATCGGGCTGGGGCAGCCGGCCCAGGTCCAGGCCGCCTGCTATCCCCTATACGGCGGTGCCAACCTCATCCTGGCCAACGGCGAATCGGGCATGCGGATGAATAGCCTGGTGGTTCAGGACACGGGCGGGCCCAATCGCGCGGTGAGCAGCACGGCGGCGGTCGATACCGTCTATCCGACCCTGACCCTGCTGCCTAGTTTTCCCAGCTATTGCGCCTCGGGTTGCCCCGACCGCGACAGCAATTCGGTGCCGCCGGGCGACTACAACACGGTGACGGTGAGTCGGCCCACCACCTTCGACGGCGGTACCTACCGGATCAACAATCTCGTGATCGAGAACAACAAGACGGCACGGTTTCATGCCGGCAATTACTACATCAAGAATTTCAGTATCGGCAACGGCATTACGATCACGATCCTCAGCAGCCCTGTGATCTTCCACATCGGCACCGCGATGAGCAGCGGCAATGGCTATACCATCAACCGCAGCGATCCGCCGGACAGCTTGCGGGTGCTACTGTACTCGGGTAGCAGCATGAATATCGGCGGCCAGGACAGCGCCGATGGCCAGATCGACTTCAGCGGCGTCATCTATAGCCCCTATGCCAATACCCAGGCCTCGTTCGGCAACAACGTGGACTTCGTCGGCGCGATGATCGGTGCCGGCACCGTTTCCCCGGGCAATGGCCGCTACTGGTCCGATGCCTCGGCCGATACCGTGCTGCAAGGCCTGGGCGGCTGCATCGAGCAAGCGGCGCCGTCCAACCCGGGGCTGTTCAATGCGGTGGATGCCTGGGATGTGCCCCAGCCGCAGTCGGCCTCATCCGGCAAGCTCTACACCAAGATCGCCGGTGTGCCGTTCGACATCGATGTCATCGCCTTCAAAAGTGGCGGCGGCGGAGCGGAGATCGATACCCAATTTAATGGTGATGTCACGGTGGAGCTGCTGGACGCGCACGACAACAGCGGTGTGCTCGACAGCGTGACACGCTGCCGCAGCTCGTGGCTGCCGTTCCAGTCGGCCGTGCTGACCTTCGTGCAGGCGGACAACGGCCGCAAGCAGATGAGCCTGACCCAAAACAATGCCTGGAAGGAGGTGCGGGTGCGCATGACCTATGTCCGCGGCAGCAATACGACCATCGCCTGCGCCACCGACAATTTCGCCATCCGCCCCGCCTCGTTCAGCAATTTGACCGCCAACCTGGGCGGGCCGACGCTGCGGGCCGGCCACGACTTCACCTTGACGGCGACCGCGAGCGTCAGCGCGGGCTACAACGGTACGCCCTATGTGAACCAAAGCCTGGTGCAGGACCACAACAGCGCAACCATCGCCGCCGGTGCCTTGGCCGGCTCGTTCCCGACGGGTAACGGCACGACCGCGACCGGTACTTTTCAGTACCACGACGTGGGCACGATCAAGTTCCTGGCGAATGCGATCTACGATGCGAACTTCACGGCGGTCGATCAACTCAGCGTGCCTAATCCTTCGCCGCTGCCGCCGGACGATTGCGTCAGCGGCAGCAGCGCCAACACCCTGAACAGCACCGGCCAATACGGCTGTACCATCGGCTTGGCCGCGTTGATGGGGCCGTTCGGCCGGTTCTATCCGGACCACTTCGCCTTGGCGGCGGCACTGACGCCGGCCTGCGCGGTCGGCGGCTTTAGTTATATGGACGACCCGCATCTGGGCATCGTCCTAACGCTGTCGGCCCAGAGTCTGGCCGATGTGGCCTGCACCCGCTATACCAACGGCTATGGCTACCTGGGCAGCTTTGGCATTACCGGGGACAACAACGGCGCGCCGGTCACCGTGGCCGGCCGCTTCAATCCCGCCTTGCCGGCCTTTCAATGGAGCCAGGGGATTTACGCGGTTTCCGGCAGCACCTATCAATTCAAACGCAACACCGTGCCGGATGGCCCTTACGATCTGTTCGCGCTCAAGGCCAGCATACTCGGCGAGCCGGACGGCGTGACCTTCGTCGGCGGTTCGACCAGTGCATTGAGCCCCGTCACCAAGCTGCGGTTCGGCCGGCTGCGCATGGGCAATACCAACGGCGCCGCCGTGCTGGCCTTGCCGGTGTCGACCACGGCCCAGTATTGGGACGGTCTGGGTTTCGCCACCAATACGCTGGACGGGTGCAGCGTGTTGCCGCCGCCGACGCTCACCTTTTATGGCCAAACATCGGATAATCAACTGGGCACGGGCGAAACCTCGGCCAGCTATGCCCATTCCCCGTTGTCGGCGGGCGTTTCGGGTCTGCAGTTGTCGGCACCGGGTG
>JAJZTV010000074.1 GCA_021847385.1 Pseudomonadota bacterium
CGCCTGCGCAAGTGCCTTAGCTGCGACCTCTTGGCCCTGCGATAAAAAATATACGCTTGCCAAGCGCGCTCGATAGTGCTGTTATAAAAACTGAAGTGCAATCAGTAGCAGGGAGTAGCAGCATGCCACAGAAGATTCCCGAGACTCAGCCCGATTACGATCAGACCCGGATCATCGAACGGCCGGATGGTTTTTATTGGCTCGACAAAGAATCGAGCGCGCAATACGGCCCTTTCGCCACCTTGTGGGAGGCCGTGCAGGACATGGAATACAGTGCCGAGCCCGAAGTGGAGGCCGAGGAAGACCTGCACGAAGTGGAAGAGGAGCTTGGCATATCCGACTGGGTCGATCCCGATACCGGCGAACTCGCCGAAGAGACCTTTACCCATCTCGAAGACCACTGACTGTTCCTATCCAGTGGATGACGCGCCTCACTCGGGCGCAAATGAAAAGGCCGCGCACCGCGCGGCCTTTTCTATCGGGCTGACGCTTATTCTTCTTCGGCGGCGACGGCGCGCGGGCTCTCATGCGTCTTCACATCGCCGCGCTGCTTGTGGGCGAAGTCTTCCAACTGCCGCTTAGCCGCATCGAAGGCATCGCGCAGGGCGACATAGACATCCTCGTTCTGGTGATGGTTCACCACGATCTCGCTACCCGGTACGGTGATGTCGATGTCCACCTTGAACTCGTTGCCCTGGTGCTTGTGTTTGCCAGCGATTTCGACCGTGACGCGGCAGGCGATGATGTGCTGATTGAAGCGGTCGAGCTTCTCGGCCTTCTCGCGGATGGCGGCCTCCAGTGCTTCGGATTGCGGGATATCGCGCAGGGTAATCTGCAGAGGCAGTTTCATAGCAGCTCCTTCTTTGTGCTGGGGTTACTTGCGGGTCGCCACTTCGCGCTGGCGTCCGCGGGAAATCAGGCCGGCCATCTCACTCAATTCTTCGGCGAGCAGTTCGAGCAGATCGTCCAAGGTGACGATACCGACGAGCCAGCCTCCATTATCCACGACTGGCACCCGGCGTACACCCCGGCTGCGCATATAGCGGACGGTTTCGAAGATGCCCTCGCTCTCGCGCACGGTGACGAGTTCACCGGCCATGATGTCGCCCACGGCGAGCCCTGTCGGGCTGACTCCGGCGGCGACGATCTCGATCGCGATATCGCGGTCGGTCACGATGCCGACCGGCCGGCGCTGGCCGGCGGCCTGTTCGACGACGACGAGGGTGCCGACGTGGTATTGCCGCATCAGCCGGGCGGCTTCCGGCACATCCATGCCCCGTTCGGCAATGACGACCTCACGATTGCAAATCTCGCCGATGGCCATGATCTTTATCCTTGAGTGGTTATTTGTGGACTCCCGATTTCATTAAAGGCAGCCGCGCTCAATAAATCAACCGGAGCGTTGCCAAATCAAGTGGCCATCCTTCCACACTGCCCGTACCCGATGGAAGGGCACGCTATGAGCCACGCCGTCGTCGTCCAAGGCCTGAAAGCCGAAGTGATCGGCCGGGTCCAGTCGAATATCGCGCAGGGCCACTTGGGCGATGCGGTTTTCCACCCGGTCGAAATAGCCGATCACAAACTCGCCCCGGCCGAACTCGGGGTCCCACTGGATGCGGTGCAACAGTTCGTGGATCGGGGTCATGTCACCCGGAAGTTCTTGAATTGCCAGGGGTCATCCAGGTCCAGGTCTTCCTGAAACGGGTAATTGCGTTCGATCAGCGGCGTCCAGTCGCTGAACACGCCGACCACCTTGCCCAGATAGGGGTGGCACATCGCCAGAATGGCGCGGAAATCCAACTCATCCGGTTCACGGATGCCCTCCGTCGGATGCTGGATGGCCCAGGCCATGGCGGCGACGACGCTGATGGTGACCTGCAAGCTGGTCGCATTGTTGAAGGGGACCAAAGCGCGGGTTTCTTCGATGGAGAGCTGCGAACCGTACCAATAGGCGCCCTTGGCATGGCCCATGAGCAGCACGCCCAGTTCGTCGCGGCCGCTCAGCAGGTCTTCGCGCGGGATGCGCCAGCGTGGCTGCAATTGCCAGTTCTTGCCGGCGATCTCGTGCAGCGACAGCACCGCAGCGTCGCAGGGGTGGTAGGCGTAGTGCACGGTGGGTCGGTAGCGCACCGTGTCGTCTTCACACACGGTCAGGAAGTCGGCGATGGAGATCGATTCGCCGTGGGTGATGAGGAAGCCGTGATACGACCCTTCCAAGGGTGTCCAACTGCGCACCTTAGTCGTGGCGCCGGGGCGGTTGAGATAGATCGCCGCACCCGAGCCGAAATCGTGGCGGGCGCCATCCGGCGGAAAGTGGCGCTCGTGCGAGCCCCAGCCCAGCTCGGCCGGTTGGCAACCCTCGCCGACGAAGGCCTCGACCGACCAGGTGTTGACGAATTCGCCTGGCAGCTTGCGCTCGGCGGCCAATTGGGTGTCGCGTTCGGCGACGTGGATCGCCTTGACCCCCAGTTGCATCGCCAGCCTGGCCCAGTCCTCGCGGGACGATGGGTCAGCGCTTACTCTGGCGGCATGCGCGATGTCGAGCAGGGCCTGTTTGATGAAGTGGGAAACCAGGCCGGGGTTGGCGCCGTGGTTGACGATGGCCGTAGGGCCATTCGGCTGCTTGCGCTTCATGGCCAGGGCCGCTTCGCGGAAGGCATAGTTGGAGCGGTGCGAGGGGCTGACCTTGGGGTCGGTATGGCCGCCCGGCCAGGGCTCGATGCAGGTGTCGACATAGAGCACGCCATGCTGTTGGCAATACTCGATCAGGGCCAGAGAAGACACATCGAACGAGACATTGACCAGGAAATCGCCGGGCCTAAGCAGGCCATTCAGGGTGCTGACATGGTTCTCTGGGGTGAGTGCCAACTTACGCAGTGCGACCCCAAGCAGGCGGGCCTCGGCGGTCGGGTCGTTACGCGGTTCGATGATGGTGATGCGGTCTGGCGTGACCGCCAAGTGGCGCAGCAAGAGGGGCAACACCCCTTGTCCGATGGAACCAAAACCGACCATCACAATGCGGCCGGAAAAGGCGGCGTAAGTGTCGTCAACACCCATGTCGCGAACTCCTTTTTTTAGATATGCCCGACTCGGGCGAACGCTGTTGGGATCAGCGCAACAGCCTCCGTCGGGTAAAGGTCAATGCCGCCCCAAAACCGGCCAAGCCGTAGGCGGCGAGAATGAAGACGTGCCACAGCACGTCTTGCGGCCACTGCCCCAGCACCAGCGGCCGGGCCAGATTGATGGCATGGGTGAGCGGCAGCCAGTCGGCCGCCAGCTTGAGCCAGGCGGGCAGCTCGGACGGCGGGTAGAACACGCCGCCCAACAACACCATGGGCGTGATCGCCAGGGTGAAGTAGTAGAGGAAGAAATCGTAGTTGGGCGAAATGGCGTTGATCGCCAAGCCCAGCCCGGCAAAGCACAGGCCGGTGAGCACGATCACCGGCAGCAGACCCAGGCTCAGGACAAAGTCGGCCTGCAGGCCCAGGCCCCAGATCACCAACAGGATGGCGATGCCCGACAGCAGGCTCTTCGAGGCGGCCCAGAGCCATTCGCCCAGCAGCACATCGCGCAGGCCGAGCGGCGTGTTGAGGATGGCGGCCCAGGTCTTCTGCACATGCATGCGCGAGAAGGCGGAGTACAAGGTCTCGAACGTGGCGCTGTTCATCACGCTGTAGCAGACCGTGCCGGCGGCGAGGAAGTTGAGGTAGGGCACACCGCCGATGTCCGGCAGCAGCCGGCCCAAGCCGTAGCCCAGGCCCAACATATAGAGCATGGGGTCGGCCAGGTTGCCGAGCAGGGACGGGATGGCCAGTTTCTTCCAGACCAGGAAGTTGCGTTGCCACACGGGAATCCAGCGCAGGCTCAACACGTTTAAGAGCCTAAACCGCAAAGGGCGCGAAGGACACGAAGCTGTTTACGCATTCGCAGTCGGTCGGCGTCAGGGCAAGCCGAGCTTCGAAAGCACGATACGTGGTGAAACCGGAAGCTTTGTGTGATTTCTTCGTGCACTTTGCGTCCTTCGCGGTAAATCAGTCTCTCAAATCCCGCCCGGTGAGCTTGAGGAACACATCTTCCAGATTGGCCGGCCGGTGCAGGTAGCGCAGGTGCGGCATGCCCTCCAGCGCGGCGATCAGCGCCTGCGCCTCGTTGGTGTAGCAGAACAGGGTTTCGCCGATCTTCTCGCAGCGCCGGCAATAGCGCTCGGCCAGGCGGTCGCACCAGTTCTCGCTGTCCTCGCCGTCGATCTCGACCACATGCGCTTCGACGTGGGCGGCGATCAGCTCGCGCGGCGCGCCCTCGGCGATCAGCCGGCCGTGGTCGATGATGCTGATGCGGTCGCACAGCCGCTCGGCCTCTTCCATGAAGTGGGTGGTCAAGAGCAGGGTCTTGCCTTGGGCGGTGAGCCGGCGCAGGCCCTGCCAAATCAGGTGCCGGGCCTGCGGGTCGAGGCCGGTGGTCGGCTCGTCGAGAAAGATCACGTCCGGGTCGTTGACCAGGGCGCGGGCCAGGGCCAGGCGCCGTTTCATGCCGCCGGACAGGGCGTCGATCCGGGTGTCGGCCTTGCCGGCCAAGCCGGCGAAGTCGAGCAGCATGGGCAGGCGCGCCTCGATCTCGCGTGTGCTCATGCCGAAATAGCGGCCGAACACCAACAGGTTCTCGCGCACGGTGAAGTCGGGGTCCAGGCTATCCGCCTGCGGCACCACGCCGACCCGGGTACGGGCCGCGCTGGCCTCGCGCGGCAAGGCGTGGCCGAGCAGGTCGATCCGGCCGGCATCGGCCTCGATCAGGCCCAAGGCCAGGCGCAGCGTGGTGGTCTTGCCGGCGCCGTTGGGGCCGAGCAGGCCGTGGCAGGTGCCGGGCGCGAGTTCCAGGTTCAGCCCGGCCACCACCTCGGTGTTGCCATAAGACTTGCGCAGGTCCTTCAGGCTCAGGGCTGATGGCATAAGGCGAGCAATTGTTCCTGCAGGGCACGCAGCTTCTTGTGGAAGAAGTGGTCGGCGCCGGCGATCACATGCAGCGGCACCTGGTGCTGTGTGGCATAGGCCTGCACCGCGGCGAGCGGGATCAACTCGTCGACTTCGCCGTGGATGATGTCGGTGCGGATCGCCGGCGGCTCGAAGGCGTACATCGACACCGCCGGGCCGACCATGACCAGGTGCTCGGCCGCTAAGCGCCGCGCCACGCGGTGCTGAACATAGGCGCCGAAGGAAAAGCCGTACAAATGCAGGGGCAGGCCGCCGAACTTCGGCAGCACGAATTCGGCCACCGCCAGCAGGTCCTCGGTCTCGCCCTCGCCGTGGTCGTATTCGCCGTCGCTGGTGCCGACGCCGCGGAAGTTGGGCCGCACCGCGACATAGCCGCACTCGACCGCCGCCTTGGCCAGGGTGGTGACCACCTTGTTGTCCATGCTGCCGCCGTGCAGCGGGTGCGGGTGGGCGATCAGGGCCAGGCCCCGGCGGTTTGCCTCCGGGTCCTCGATCACCGTCTCCACCGCGCCGCCGTCGGCGCGCTTGATCCTGAGCTTGTAGCGTTTCACTTGATCTGCAGGCGTTCGACGACCTTGCCGTCGCGCAGGTGGGATTCGACGATCTCGTCGATGTCGTGTTCGTCGACGTAGGTGTACCAGACGGCATCCGGATAGACCACGCAGACCGGGCCCTGGTCGCAGCGGTCGAAGCAGCCGGCGCGGTTGACCCGGCAATCGCCGCCCTTGCCGTGCACGCCCAGTTGTTTGGCGTGCAGCTTGGCGTGCTCGAACATCGCCTCGGCGTTGTGGTCCGAACAGCAGGGGCCGCCGTCCTCACGCTGATTGAGGCAGAAGAACAGGTGGTGCTTGTAGTAGCTCATGTTTTGGTCTCGTTGTACTTCAGGCACGACCCTTTCGAGGTCTCGACCGGGTATTTCCGCGCATTGATCGCCAGCTTGTCCTCGGCCGCCTTGAGCAAATCGATCTCCAGCGTGTTGGCCAGGCTGATGAGATAGATCAGCACATCGGCCATCTCCTGGCGCACCGCCTCGCGCTTTTCCGGCGGCAGCTTGTGGCTCTGCTCCTCGGTCAGCCACTGGAACGGCTCCAGCAACTCGGCCGCCTCCACGATCAGCGCGGCGGTGAGGTTCTTGGGCGAGTGATAAAGCTGCCAGTCGCGTTCGCGGCCGAATTGGCGCACCGCCTCGGCGAGCTGTTCGATGGTGCTGATGGCCATGGCGGCACTCCCGATGTCGTAGCGCCGATTTTACCACCTCGTGTCGAGCGGTCCGGCGGGGGTGTCAATAGCCGGCGCCGACCGCCTTCGTCAGCCAGCTCGCCAAGGTGCCTAGAGTCGAGGTCGCATTCCCGCTCGCGGGGCCCCAGTAATACAGCATCGTTTCGGCGGTGCCAGGGGCCTTGGCCGTGGCGAGATAGGCGCTGTTGTTCGGGTACTGGCGGTAGTAGTAGCCCGAGGCGGTGCCCCGGTTTACCTCGAGCGGCGAAACAAATTGCGGGTAGAGGGATTCCAGATAGTTGAACACCCGGTCGGAATCGGTGGGGGCGGGAAGCGAGGCGTTGACGTTCTCGAACACGGTGAAGGTGGTTTTTTTGGCGGACGTGTCGTTGTTGATCGAGATGAAGTCGATCTTGCCGTCGCCGTTGAAATCGAACGGCGTGAGCCAAGGGTAACCCTGGGTCGGCGGCAGATAGTCCGCCGGCATCGATGCGAAGTTGCCGCGTCCGTCGTTGCGGTAGGCGATGACTTGGCCCGTCGCCGGATAGCTCATGTTCAGGAACAGGTCCTTGACGCCGTCGCCATCCAGATCGACGGCCTTGAGAAATTCCACCCAGCGACCGCTGCCGGTCTGGCCTGGCAGGCGGGTGGCGGTCTCGTCGGCGAACGTGCCATTGCCCTTGTTGACCAGGATTTGCAGCTTGCTGCCGGCGTAAAAGGGCGAATTTGCGGTTTGCGACAGCACCAGATCGACCTTGCCGTCGCCGTCGACATCGAATGGCAGCACGTCGACGGTGATGGTGTTCTTGGCGCCGAACAGGCCGGCCGGCAGCTTGTATTCGGTGGTGCGGAAACCGCCCTTGCCGTCGTTGAAATACACCGCGCCGGCGTAGTTCTGGTCGCCATCGCCGCCGAGGATCAGGTCCGGGTAGCCGTCGCCGTTCAGGTCGGCGAAGGCTGAGCTGACGATCGAGCCGGGCGAATCCCAAGATACCCAAGGATTGACGCCGGTGTTATAGGAAAACGTCACCTTGTCGGGCAGGGTTTTATTGTCGAAAGTGAAGCGGCCGCTGCCGTCATTGCGCAATAGATAGGCGCCCAGCCAGCCGGGTTGCGGCGAGGAGGGCGGGGTGTAGCTGGGGTCGAGGCTGTCGATCTTCCGACTGTTCAATATGCCGACGAACAGCTCAGGCCTGCCGTTGCGCTTCAGGTCGGCCGCCGCCGCCGAATGCACGAACTGCTTGGCATGCGGCAGCAGGCTGGCGCTCTCGTCTTTCAGCTTGCCGTCGGGCTGCGACAGCAGCAGCGCCTGATAGTCGCCGGGGAAGGGGGCGGCATCGTAGCCGTGGCTGGCGCTGAAAAAATCCGGCCGGCCGTCGCCGTTGAAATCGGCCACCACACCGCGCCGGCCCCAGGATTGGCCGGGGCTGCCGTCGATCAGCGTGGCGCTGATGTCGGATAGCGCGCCGGCTCGGCTGATCTTGATCGCCTTGATCGGCAGGGTCTGGTCGAGCAGCGGCCAGGGGAAGCCGCCGGCTAGCAGGGTCTTGCTGCCGTCGCCGACGAAATCGGCTAGGCCGAAGGAAAGCATCGCGCCTTCGTAGGCAATTTGCAGGGTCGAGGCGGTGCGGAAATTGGACGATGCCGCACTGGCAACAGCGGCAGGCAGCAGGCACAGCAATAACGCGGCAATCCGGTGCGGCATGGCAATCTCCGATATTCCGATATAAGGCCGGCGCCGATTCTATCCGGTCTGCGCGGCGAAGGCGCCTGCCCGTATAATTGGGCCTGACAACGAATTGCCATGAATCCGATGCAAACTCTTACCGTCGACCTCGGCGACCGCAGCTACCCCATCCACATCGGTGGCGGCCTGCTCGAGCGCGCCGATCTCATCGTGCCGCATCTGGCGCAGAAACGCGCGGCCATCGTCACCAACACCACGGTCGGCCCGCTCTACCTTGAGCGGTTGCAGAAGACGCTGGAAGGCGCCGGGGTGCAGGTTATCCCCATCGTGCTGCCCGACGGCGAGGTCTACAAGAACTGGGAAACCCTGAACCTGATCTTCGACGCCCTGCTGACCAACCGGGCCGAGCGCAAGACCACCTTGATCGCCCTGGGCGGCGGCGTCATCGGCGACCTCACCGGCTTCGCCGCCGCGTCCTATCAGCGCGGCGTCCCCTTCATCCAGGTGCCGACCACCCTGCTGGCCCAGGTCGACTCCTCGGTCGGCGGCAAGACCGGCATCAACCACCCGCTGGGCAAGAACATGATCGGCGCCTTCTACCAGCCGCAGGTGGTGCTGGCCGACACCGACACCCTGAACACCCTGCCCGAACGCGAGCTGTCCGCCGGCCTGGCCGAGGTCATCAAGTACGGCCTGATTCGCGACCTGCCCTTTCTCGACTGGCTGGAGGCGAACATGGACCGGCTGGTCGCGCGCGATGCCGAGGCGCTGAGTTACGCCATCTACCACTCCTGCCGCAACAAGGCCGAGGTGGTGGCGGCCGACGAGCGCGAGTCCGGCGTGCGCGCGCTGCTCAACCTGGGCCACACCTTCGGCCACGCTATCGAGGCCGGCATGGGCTATGGCAACTGGCTGCACGGCGAGGCCGTCGCCGCCGGCACCATGCTCGCCGCCGACCTGTCGCGGCGCATGGGCCTGATCGCCGCGGCCGATGTCGCCCGCATCGACAAACTGTTCCAGCGGGCCAAGCTGCCCACCAGCGCGCCCAAGCTCGGGGCCGAGGCCTATCTAAATTTCCTGGCCGTGGACAATAAGGT
>JAJZTV010000075.1 GCA_021847385.1 Pseudomonadota bacterium
GATCTAACGACCCGACCGGCAGCAAGCCGGGCTGGCAGATCGACCCCGGCGACCAGGGCGACCGCGATGTCGCCTTCGCCGATGCGACGCTCGATGCCGCGATCCAGTATTTCAAGGCCGACCCGAAGCGGGTGTTCGCCGTCGGCCATTCCAACGGCGCGCGCATGGTCGGCATCTTGTGGTCGCTGCGCCCGCAGCGGTTCAAGGCCCTGGCCTTCTCGGCCGCGCAGGCCGACACGCTGATCCAAACGGCGGAGCCGCGCTCGGTGTTCATGGGCATGGGCCTGACCGACAACGTGGTGCCGTTCACGACCCAGCAGCCTTCCATCCAGTACGCGGCCACGCGCTTCGGCATCCCCTGCGCCGGCTCGACCGAGGCGGCCGGGATCACCCTGGTCAGGAACGGCAGCGGCATCGAATTGATGCCCTACATCCACAGCGGCGGCCATGTCTGGCCGGCCGAGCAGACGGCGCTGATCGTCGCGTTCTTCAAGTGGCAGCCGTAGAACCGCGGCGGGCCCATGCCTTCGCCGGCCGCCGATTGCGGCCGTCCCGCCCTGACGACGATTTCGCCGGTTAGAATCGACCCTGCTTCACCCCAATCAATAATGAAACGAGACTGGAGACAACATGAGTGAAAAGATCAAAGTCGCCCTGCTGGGCCTGGGCAACGTGGGCCAGGAGTTCGCCGAGCGTTTGCTCGAAATCATCCAGGAGGGCGGCAAGCCGGTGGAGATCGTCGCGGTCGCCCATCGCCACCTCGACTCGCCGGTGGTGCTGGGCTTTCAGCACAGCGGCGTGCCGGTCTACCAGAATGCGGTCGATGTGCTCGGCCTGGGCGAGGGCGTCGACATCATCTTCGACCTGACCGGCGATGCCGACACCCGCCACGCCCTGCGCCAAGGCCTGGCGGCCGGCAACAACCGGCACACGGTCATCGCCCCGGAGGTGTTCGCGCACCTGTTGTGGATGTTCTTCGATGCCGAGGGCGATCTCGGCAAGGGCAAGGGCGGCGGCTACTGAACGCCACGCCCGCCGGGCTCGTGGTGCCCGGTTCGATAGGACCGGGCGCCACGGGTCTTCGATCGCTCAGGCCGCGATACCCAGCTTCTGTTCGATCGCATACAGATCGGCGCCGCCGAGCCGCGGCCACTCCCAGACGAACAGCCCGCCAAGCTTGTTGCCGACGACCTGGTCGAGGAAGTAATCGCGGTTTTCAATGGTCAAACCGTCGGGCGTGAGCGCCAGGATCACCTTGTTCGGGTCGCCGACCTTTTGCACGGTGCGGGCGATGGCGGGGCCGACATTGGCCACGATGTCCGGCATCGACCACATCTGGTCGCCGTAGCACATCAACATGAAGCGGTCGCACACACCGGCATCGGCCAAGTTTTGCACCGCCGCGTTGGTGGCGGGATCGCCGCCGGGCGCGTCGGGGTTGTTGTAGGCCCAGCCGGCGATGAAGGTATAACTGGTGTCTTTGCCGGCCTGCTTGAGGGCCGTCATGGCCATGGCGATCTGGTTGGCATTCATCGCGCATTCGTCGTCCACGTCCACACCCGCCCAGGCGGCGCTGGCGGCGACGATGGCGGCCACGTCCAGGCTATTGGCCGGCATGCCCTGCGGCGTGCAGCCTTGCCCGCCGTAGGCCCAACGCACGCGCGTGGCGGCCGAGGGCTGGATGGGCGGCGCGGTGCCGGCGACGCTCCAACCGTAGCCGCCGGGTACGCCGGTCTTGAGTGCTTGCAGGTCGGTCACCATGCCGTAGATCGCCTGGGCAAAAGACGCCGGTGCCGTGGCGGTCAAATCCTGTGTCCAGCCGCCGATGATGTAATCGCTCATTGTGTACTCCCCGTTGTTGGTTATTCCGGCGCAGGCGTCGCATTGTTCGTCATATCGCCCTGAATCAAGGTGAGAAACGTTTCCGCATCGAGCCGGGTGTTGACGATGCCGTTGTCCGTGGACACTTCCATGACATAAGTCATGCTTGCCTCCGCTTGTCATTTGAACCGCGGGTTGTCGACGCGGTGGCGCATGGCGGCAAGGCCCCGCTGCGCGCTGTCCCATTCGGGCCGGGTTTTTGTGCCGCCGGTAAAGCCTGCCTAGAACGATTGCCACCCTCGCGTTGTGAAGCCGCTTCGCGGCTGTGCCGGTAACCCGACCCGAAAATCCTGTTGTTGTACCCGCTTGATTTCGCTTAGCATTCCCGGCTGGGTTCTCACTATCACCACCGTTATTCGGCCGCCGCAAGGGGATTCAGGCATGTTCGTAAAACTAAATAAAACCATTTCGGTCTTTGCTTTCGCCATCGCCGCCGCTACGTGGACGGCATGCGGCTTCGCCGCGGATGTCGTGCCGCCCATGATCGATGCCGAACTCCCGGCGCCGAGCCTGACCGTTACGCCGGCCACGGCGATGACGGGCACCGCGCGGAGCATCGCGGCCTCGGCGGTTCAAGGCGCGGATGGCTATGTCTTCGTCGGCGGCACCAGCCCCGGCCACTATTCCATCGCCTACCCGCTGGCCCAAAACAGCTTTTCCGCCTCGGTGACCGAGCCATCGACCCTCTATCTGGCCGTTGTTGCAACGAAAAACGGCGCGTGGAGCAATTACTCGAACGAGGTCGCCGTCACCACGACGGCGCCGCCGAACGCGACGCAATCCGATGCCGACGCGGTATTCAACTGGGCGGAGCAGAGTTACAGCGCTTACTTCAGCCCGCCTGGCGCGCCGACGCAGGCCATCCCCAACGGCTTCAAGCGGACCTATTCGAAGAGCGCCTCTTCCCTTGAGGTCGTCGGCCGTCACGTTATTTATAACGGCGAGCTGTCCGGCAACAAGGCGTTGGATCTCGGCGATTTTTCGAGCTTGCCGATCAACGGCTCGCCGAACTCGCCGAGTCAATGCGCCTCGCCGGCCAGTTATCAGATTCTGCCGCCGGTGAATCTTGAAAATGCGCAGCCCACGATTTGGCCGCATGGCGTGCATGGCATCAACGGCCACCCGGAAGGACATCCGGGCATGGATTTCTTCTTCGACAAAGAACAACAGGTCACGTCGCCGATCGATGGCACGGTCAAAAGCTACGACCCCAGCGAAGCGGGCGATTGTGTGCTCATCGATACGGCAGACAGTTGTATCGAAATCGCGATGTGTTTCGTGCGCAACCCGGGGCTGGAAGTCGGGACCGCCGTCACCAAGGGCCAGGTCGTGGGCAAGACCGCGGCCACCACCAGCGGCTATATGATCCACTTCGGTACCCGCTATAACCTGCGGGCCACCGAAACGGCGGAGATCTGCCCGGCGGACTTGATGGACCCGGAGTTTGTCCGCTGCAAACTCGGCAAGGTGGCAGGGCAAACCGATCCGACCGATTGCTCTTTGGTGCCGTTGAGAACGGGCGGCACCCTGTTGCACGGCGCCAAGTATCCCGAGACCGTGGCGCATACCATCAAGATCGGCTGCGCCGATGGCACGAGCATCACGGTGGCCGCGCCGAGCGAGCCGAATATCTGCAACAGCCGTGCCGCGACCGACCTCAAGAACAAGATACAGGCCTGTCTGCAGTATCGCGACGAGCGCATGTGGTAAATGCGCGGCCCGCCCGGGGCGGGTGATTACAGCACGACCTTGACCATCGGGTGGCCGGTCAGCTCCAGATAGAGCGCGTCGAGCTGCGCCTTGGACGTGGCGCGGATGGTGCAGGTGACGGCCAGGTAGTTGCCGGCCTTGGACGGCCGCATCTCCACCGTCTCGGCGGCGAAGTCGGGCGCGTGGCGCAGTACGATCTCGACCACGGTCTGGGCGAAGTCGTCGCTGCGTTTCCCCATGATCTTGATCGGGAAGTCGCAGGGAAATTCGAGCAGCGTCTCTTCGCTCACGATGCCGCCCGCATCACCGTTTGTTTGTAGTCCTGATAGGCCGCATGCATCCGCCAGAACACCGGGCCGGGCTTGCCCGTGCCGACCGGCTGGCCGTCGAGCCGGACCACGGCGGTGACCTCCTTGGTCGACGAGGTCTGCCAGATCTCGTCGGCGCCGCGCAGCTCGGCCTCGCTGACTTGGCGCACCTCATGGGCAAAGCCCTTGGCCTGGGCGATCTCCAGCACCACGTCGTAGGTGATGCCGGGCAGCATCAGGTTGGACTTCGGCGGCGCCAGGATGACGCCATCCCGCACCGCGAAGATGTTGCTGGCCGCACCCTCGGTCAGGAAGCCGTCGCGCAGCAACACGGTCTCGGCGCAGCCGGCATCGACCGCCAATTGCCGCAGCAGCACATTGGGCAGCAAGGCGATGGCCTTGATGTCGCAGCGCAGCCAGCGATTGTCGACGGCGGTGACCGCAGCCACGCCCTGCTCGACCGCGGCGCGCGGCGGCGTGCTGAGCGGGTTGCTCATGATGAACACGGTCGGCTGCACGGCGTTGGGAAAGGCATGGTCGCGCGGGGCCGGGCCCCGGGTGACTTGCAGATAGACGCCTTGGTCTTCGGTCTCGGCCGCCGCGACGATGCGGCCAATGCGCTCGGCCCACTCGGCCTCGCGGTGCGGGTTGGCCAGGCGGATGCCGTCCAGGCTGTGCTGCAGCCGACGCAGGTGTTCGCTCAGGCGAAACGGCCGCCGGTTGTAGACCGGGATCACCTCGTAGACGCCGTCGCCGAAGATGAAGCCACGATCGAGCACCGGAACCTTGGCTTCTTCCAGCGGCAGATACTCGCCATTCAGGTAGACCAGGGCCATGGGTGACTCGCTTATTTGAACATCAACAACAGGCTGTCCCAGCCGCGGCCGATCAGGCTGGCGGTGCTAACGCCCTGCAAGGCCTGCAAGGGGAAATCGCCCAGCGTCTGACCGTCCAGGCTCAAGCGTAAGGTGGCGACCCTCTGCCCCTGGCTGACCGGCGCGAGCATGGGGTTCATGAAGCGCAACTCGGCTTTGATCCGGCTGGCGGTGCCGCGCGGCACGCTGACATGGAAATCGTTCAGGAAACCGGCCTGCACCTCGTTCTCGCTGCCCTTGTACAGGCGAATGCGCGCGACCGCCTGGTTCGCGCCATACAGCCGGGCGGTTTCATAGGCTTGGAAGCCGTAGTTGAGCAGCTTTTGGCTCTCGGTCGCGCGCGCCGTGTCGGAACCAGTGCCGAGCACCACCGACAACAGGCGCCGGCGGTCGCGCGTGCTGGAGGCGATCAGGCAATAGCCGGCGCTTTCGGTATGGCCGGTCTTCACCCCGTCGACATTCGGATCGAGCCAGAGCAGCCGGTTGCGATTGGGTTGGCTGATGCCGTTGTAGCTGTATTCCTTGATCGAGTAGATTTTGTAGTACTCGGGGAAATCGCGGATCAAGGTGGTGGCCAGCCGCGCCAGGTCGCGCGCGGTCGTGTAGTGCTCGGGATGCGGCAGCCCGGTGGCATTGACGAAATGGGTGCGGTTCATGCCCAGTTTCTTCGCCGTTTGGTTCATCAACACCGCGAACTGCTGCTCGGAGCCGGCGATCGCCTCGGCCAATACGATGCAAGCATCGTTGCCCGACTGCACGATCATGCCCTTGAGCAGGTCTTCCACCACCACCGGATGTTTCGGGTCGAGGAACATGCGCGAGCCCTCGGCGCGCCAAGCCTTTTCCGACACGATCAGGGGCTGATTCAGCGCGAGGCGGCCATCGCGCAAGGCGCTGAAGGTCAAATAGGCCGTCATCAACTTGGTCAGCGAGGCCGGCTCGACCCGTGCGTCGGGATTGCGTTCGGCCAAGGCCTGGCCGCTCTGCGCATCGACCAACAGCCAGGCCTTGGCCTCGATGCTGGGCGGCGGCATCACCGGCAGGGCCGCGTTGGCCGCGCCCGCCAGGGCCAGGCCGCAGATAAACAGAAAATTTCTCACGCTACGCATTACGCTGCTCTCCATCGTCGTATCCGTTCAACCCCGGTAGCCGTCGACCCGGCCGCCTTCCACCTTGAAAGGCCGAATGCCGAAGGCCTCTTGTATCAGCGCCGCGGCCCGATCCATCGCTTCGGCATCGCGGAACGGCCCGACATGCACCTTGAACAGGCCACCGATCTGGACGCTGCGCACGCCCCGGGCCAAGGCACCCAGCCGCTGCTCGATGCGCACCACCAAATCGTCGGCGGTCGCCTGCGCGGCGAAGGCGCCGACCTGAAGATAGGCGCCCGGCCCGGCTGGCTTCGCCGGCTTAGGCAATTCGGCGGCCTTCATCGGCTCCACGGCCTTGACCGGTTCGGCCAGTTTGGCGGCCTCCAGCGGCTTGGCCTCTTCGATCAGTGGCGGGTCCACCCGCACGACCTGCACCACCGACGGCCGCGTGTCTTCCGGGAAGATGCGCTCCACTTCGACTGGCGTCACGCCGCGCAGGATGTCGAGCTTGTAGGCCGCGGTGTACGACAAGTCGATCAGGCGGTCGTCCACGAACGGACCCCGATCGTTCACGCGCACGACCACGCTGCGGCCATTTTGCAAATTGGTCACCCGGACATAGCTCGGGATCGGCAAGGTCGGATGCGCCGCGCTCATGCCATACATATCGTAGAGTTCGCCGCTCGAGGTCGGCTTGCCGTGATAACGCCGGCCATACCACGAAGCCAGGCCGCGCACCTTGTAAGGCTGGCCGTCGGGCAGCGGCACGTATTCCTTGCCGAGCGCGACATAGGGTTTGTTCGCGCCGCGCGCCAAAGGTTCCGCTTTCGGCGCGGCATCCGGGATCGCATCCAGGTTCGGCGGCGGATTGTCGCCCGGCCCATCGTCCAGATAGTAGCCCCCCTTCTTCGGTCCGCCTGTGGCCGACGGGCCGCGCGTACCGAGCATGGAACAGCCGCTCAGATAGATCGCCGCCAACACCAGCACGGCGCCGCGGCAACCATGGGCCAGGCGCTGGATGCTCATGTCTTCACCAGCTTTCTGTGGCTGGCCGCGCTCATGACGATGCCGAAGCCGATCAACACGGTGACCATGGATGTCCCGCCGTAACTGACCAAGGGCAAAGGCACACCGACCACGGGCAGGATGCCGGACACCATGCCCATATTGACGAAGGCATAGGTGAAAAAGGTCAGCACCAGCGAACCGGCCAGCAAGCGGCCGAACAGGCTGGGGGCCACCGCGGCCAGCGCTAGGCCGCGATAGATGATCGCGCCGTAGAGCAGCAGCAACAGCAGGTTGCCGATCAGGCCGAACTCTTCCGAGAACACGGCGAAAATGAAATCGGTGGTGCGCTCGGGCAGGAAGTCGAGGTGCGCCTGGCTGCCGTTCAACCAGCCCTTGCCGGCCATGCCGCCGGAGCCGACCGCGATGGTGGATTGGATGATGTGATAGCCGGCGCCCAAGGGATCGGAGCTGGGATCGATCATGGTCAGTACCCGCTGCCGCTGATAGTCGTGCAGCATATGCCAAACCATGGGCAACGCCGCACCGGCCAATACCACGCCGCCGGCGATGATGCGCCAGGACAGACCGCCCAGGAACAACACGTAGATACCGGAGGCGGTGATCAGCAAGGCCGTGCCGAGATCGGGCTGGCGCACGATCAACAGCACCGGCAAGACCAGCAAGGCCGCCGCGATCGCATAATGCCGGGTGTTCAATATCTCCTGCTTATAGTGCAGGAACCAAGCCAGCATCATCGGTACCGCCAACCGCATCAACTCCGAGGGCTGGATGCGGGTGACGCCGATATGCAGCCAGCGCCGCGCGCCGTTGACCACTTCGCCGGCCACCGCCACCCCGACCAACAACACCACACCGAGCAGATAGACCGGCAAGACGAATTGCATCAGGCGCTGCGGCGGCACATGCGAAATCGCAACCATCGCACTGAGCGCGATGGCGATATTGATCAAGTGCGAGCTGATCTTGTCCATGCTAGCGCCGGAGGCGCTGAACACCGTGGCCAGGCTGGCCAGCAGCAGCAGGCCGAGCAGGCCCATGAGCGGCCGGTCGATATGGGCGAACAGGCGGGCCAAAAAGAAACGGACATTCATCGTGCAGGGACTCCACTCGCCGGCGGGCCATCGGCCGGCTCGACATCCTCGGTTTCGCCGCCTTGGTCGGCCTCGGTTTCGCGCAGGGCCTCCGGCACCTTACCTAGCAGCCAGTAATCGATCACCTTGCGCGCCACCGGTGCCGCCGTCGAACCGCCATGGCCACCGTTTTCCACCATGACCGCAACGACGATCTTCGGATTGTCGGCCGGCGCGAAGGAAATAAACAGCGCGTTGTCACGCAGCCGCGCGGATATCCGGTGTTCATCGTAACGCTCGCCTTGCCGGATGCCGGTCACCTGCGCCGTCCCGGTCTTGCCGGCAAACTGATACGGCGCACCGGCGCCGGCGCCGGCCGCGGTACCGCCCGGCCGGGTGACGTCGACCATCGCCGCTTTCACCAACTCGAGGTATTCCGGCTTCAGCTCGATCTTGTCCATTACCTTGGGCGGGTTCTCGACGATGCGCCCGGTCAGGGTGTCGCGCCAGGCCCGGACCAATTGCGGCTGATAGACCGTGCCGTTGTTGGCGATGGCCATGGTCGCGACGGCCAGTTGCAACGGCGTCGCCAGCATATAGCCCTGGCCGATGCCGGTGATCACCGTTTCGCCCGCCCACCATTGCTGCTTGAAACGCTTCTGTTTCCAATCGGGGTTGGGCAACAAACCGGTCACTTCACCCTCCAGATCGATGCCGCTCTTGCGACCGAAACCGAACTTCGACAAGAAACGATACATATTGCCGATGCCCATGTCGTTCGCCAGCCGGTAATAGTAGGTGTCGCACGAGATGGTGATCGATTTCTTCAGGTCGACGATGCCGTGGCCTTCTTTCTTCCAGTCGCGGTAACGATGGCTGCTGCCCGGCAGCGAGTAGTAGCCTGGGTCGGCAATCACATCGCTCGGCT
>JAJZTV010000076.1 GCA_021847385.1 Pseudomonadota bacterium
CTGGTGGCGACCGATATTGCGGCGCGCGGCATCGACATCGCCGAGTTGCCTTGTGTGGTCAACTACGAGCTGCCCTATTCGCCCGAGGATTATGTGCACCGCATTGGCCGTACCGGCCGGGCCGGGGCCGAGGGCTTGGCGGTATCGCTGGTGGCGCCGGACGAAGAAAGGCTTCTGGCGGCAATAGAAAAATTCATCCACCGGTCGCTGCCGCCGGTGCCGCTGCCCGAGGTCGCGCCGCCCGCCGCGCCGGTCTGGACGCCATCGGTGGCGGTGCCGGAGGCAGTGCCCGCAGCTCAACGCAGCCGTCGGCGTGAGCCGGTTTGTGCGCTGTTGATGCCGCCGGTGCAAGCGAAGGAAGCGCCTCGTCCGGAATGAGCGGCGAATGGCTGGCCGTCGCGCTGCTCGGCGTGGTCGGCTGGCTGTGGTGGGATGCATTACAAAAACGGGAGTTGGCCATGCTGGCGGTGCGCGCGGTATGCGCGCGTGCGGGTGTGCAATTGCTGGACGAGACGGTTGCACTGCGTCGCATGGCATTGAGGCGCGGCGAAGACCAGCAAATGCGCATCTATCGTGAGTTTGCCTTCGAATATACCGTCAACGGAGATGATCGCCTGCCCGGCCGCGCCAGACTCTTGGGCCGGCGGATGCTGGGCGTCGATTTGATCGAACCGGCCTGATCGGATCGCTCGGTTCATCTGACATATCGGGTTCATGCTTGGCCGTTAAAAAGGCATTGACAGCAAGAGAACTCGCTATCTAAACTTCATCTAGGATTTAGATCAATTCTAAAGACCTGGACCCGCAGTCCGGCTTGGGGAGTGCGCCGGGCGATTTCCTTAAAGGAGCAAGACCATGCAACTGAAAGGTTCCAAGACCGAAGGCCACTTGAAGGCCGCATTCGCCGGCGAATCGCAAGCCAACCGCCGTTATCTCTATTTCGCAGCCAAGGCCGACGTCGAGGGCTACAACGATGTCGCCGCCGTGTTCCGTTCCACCGGCGAAGGCGAGACCGGCCACGCCCACGGCCACCTGGAGTACCTGGAGGCCTGCGGCGACCCGGCGACCGGCCTGCCGATCGGTCCCACCGCCGACAACCTGAAGGCCGCCATCGCCGGCGAGACGCACGAGTACACCGACATGTACCCGGGCATGGCCAAGGATGCCCGCAGCGAGGGCTTCGACGAGATCGCCGACTGGTTCGAGACCCTGGCCAAGGCTGAGCGTTCGCACGCCAACCGTTTCCAGAAGGCCCTGGATACCCTCGGCCAGTAATGGCCATATCGGCGGGCCGCGCGAGCGGTCCGCCGTTTTCGTCTCACACAAGAATTCTGAGGAGTTGCAGCATGGTCCAACGTGAAGGCAGTCTGGATGCCCCGACCCGTCATGCCCTCGACTGGCAGAACCCCAAGTTCTATGACGAGGCCGACCTGTTCCACGAACTGGAGCGGGTCTATGACATCTGTCACGGCTGCCGCCGTTGCGTGAGCCTGTGCACCTCATTTCCCACCCTGTTCGACCTGGTCGACGAGTCGCCGTCCATGGAAGTGGACGGCATCAAGAAAGACGACTACTGGAAGGTGGTCGACCAGTGCTACCTGTGCGACCTCTGTTTCATGACCAAGTGCCCCTACGTGCCGCCGCACGAGTGGAACCTGGATTTCCCGCACCTGATGCTGCGGGCCAAGGCGGTCAAGTTCAAAAAGGGCGAGGTCAAGTTCCGCGACAAGCTGCTCTCGAGCACCGACGCCCTGGGCAAGCTGGCCTCGATCCCGGTGGTCACCCAGGTGACCAACTTCGCCATCAACAACGGCGCCGCCCGCGCGGTGATGGACGGCGTGCTGGAGATCCACAAGGAGCGCAAGCTGCCGGAATATGCCGGCCGCACCTTCCGCTCGGCCGCCAAGCCGCGCAGCGATTTCCCGGTCAAGCCGGGTGAGCGCACGCCGGGCAAGGTGGCGATCTATGCCACCTGCTACGTCAACTACAATGAGCCTGGCATCGGCCACGACCTGGTCAAGCTGCTCGAGCACAACGCGATCCCGGCCGTCGTGGTCGAGAAGGAGGCCTGCTGCGGCATGCCCAAGCTGGAGCTGGGCGACCTGGAGACGGTGGCGAAGCACAAGGCGATCAACATCCCGGTGCTGGCCAAGCTGGCGCGCGAGGGCTATGCGATTTTGACCGCGGTGCCGTCCTGCACCCTGATGTTCAAGCAGGAACTGCCGCTGATGTTCCCCGACGACGCCGACGTCAAGGCGGTGCAGGAGGCGATGTTCGACCCGTTCGAATACCTGATGCTGCGTCATGCCGACGGACTGTTGAAGACCGATTTCAAACAGCCCTTGGGCAACGTCTCCTACCACGTGCCCTGCCACCTGCGGGTGCAGAACATCGGCAACAAGACCCGCGACGCGCTCAAGCTGGCCGGGGCCGAGGTCAACCTGGTCGAGCGCTGTTCCGGCCACGACGGCACCTGGGGCGTGAAGAAGGAGTATTTCGACAATTCGATGAAGATCGGCAAGCCGGTGTTCAAGCAGATGGGCGACAAGGCGCCGCGCTGGATCAGCTCCGACTGCGCCATCGCCGGCCGCCATATCCAACAGGGCATGGCCGAGGCCGGTGCCCAGGCACGCAAGGAACACCCGCTCACCCTGCTGCGCATCGCCTACGGACTGTAAGAGGAAACCATGCCGAAGATCACCCGTGACAGCCTGATGTCGCTCGAGGCCTATGCCAAGGCCCGGCCGGAATTCCGCGCCCGGATCATGGCGCACAAGAAGAACCGCATCGTACCGCTGGGCGCGCATATCACCCTGCATTTCGAGGACGAGTTGACCATGCGCTACCAGGTCCAGGAGATGCTCCGCGCCGAACGCATCTTCGAGGAAGACGGTATCCAGGAAGAACTCGACGCCTATAACCCGCTGGTGCCCGACGGCAGCAACTGGAAGGTCACGATGATGATCGAATACCCGGATGTCGACGAGCGGCGGGACAAACTGGCCGAACTGAAGGGCGTCGAGAACCGGGTGTGGGTGCAAGTGGCGGGCCACGACAAGGTCTATGCCATCGCCGACGAAGACCTGGAGCGGGAGACCGAGGAGAAGACCTCGTCGGTGCACTTCATGCGCTTCGAGTTGAGCCCGGCCATGGCTATCGCTGCCAAGACCGGTGCGGCGATCGGGGTCGGCGTCGATCACCCGGCATGTACCGAGTCGCTCGATCCCTTGCCCGAGGGCGTGCGTGTCTTGTTAGCGGCCGATTTGGCGGCATAAGGTCAGGGGGTGACCTGGGTAGCGTATTGGTTTAAGGTAATGCACGGGGCGGCCGAATAACAACAAGCTAGCGGCCGGCAAGTTCGATGTGGCGAGATGGGGTGGGTCTATGCTACGGGACATATTGCTGAAGCAGTTTCAGGAGCGACTCCGGGATTTGCCGTTGCGCGTGCAAACTTGGCGCGGCGACGTGCTCGAAGGGGCCGGCGCCAAGGTGCATCTCTCCTTGCACAACCCCAAGGCCTTGCAGGCCTTGGCCAGTCCGACCATGGGTGGTTTGGCGCGCGCTTATGTCGATGGCCTGATCGATCTCAAAGGCCATGCCGAGGATATCCTGCGTCTGGGGCAGGCGCTTTGTCGGACCGATGCCTGTCTGGACAGCCGAGGTTCGGACGCCTGGAAATGGTGGCGCCACACCCGGCGCAAAGACCGCAAGAACATCGCCTATCACTATGACGTCTCCAACGATTTCTACGGACTTTGGCTCGATAAGAACCGCGTCTACTCCTGCGCCTATTTCGAGTCGGCCGAGGATACGCTCGATAGCGCACAAGAGAAAAAACTCGACCTGATCTGCCGCAAGTTGATGCTGCAACCGGGCGAACGCTTGCTCGACATCGGTTGCGGCTGGGGTGGTTTGATCCTGCGTGCGGCCGAGCAATACGGCGTGCGGGCCACCGGCATCACCCTGAGTCAAAATCAGCACGACTATGTGCGCGAGCAGATCCGGCAGCGCGGCCTGGAAGGGCAAGTCGACGTGCGCTTGATGGATTATCGCGATGTACCCGAGGTGGGGGAGTTCGACAAGATCGCCAGCGTCGGTATGTTCGAGCATGTCGGCCGCCGCAATTTGCCGGCGTACTTTGAAAAGATCGCCTCATTGCTGCGGCCCGGCGGCTTGGTGATGAACCATGGCATCACCTCGGTGGCACTGAACAGCGGCGGTCTGGGCAGCGGCATCTCCGAGTTCATCGACGACTACGTCTTCCCGGGCGGCGAATTGGTGCATGCCGCCACCGTGATGGAGGCGATGGCCGCGGCCGGCATCGAACCGTTGGATGCCGAGAACCTGCGGCCGCATTACGGCAAGACCCTATGGCAATGGGTACAGCGCCTGGAGACGAACGAGGCGAAAGCGATCGAGATGATCGGCCAGAGGAAATACCGCATCTGGCGCATCTACATGGCCGGCTCCGCCTTCGCCTTCGACCGCAACTGGCTGGCGCTGTTTCAAATCCTCGGCGGCAAGCCGAGCGAGGAAGGCCGGCAGAATTATCCATTCACCCGTCGGCACGTCTACCCAGCCTAGGGGCCGGTTGCGCGTTATCATTCGGCATCGCTAACGGGAGCCGAATTCATGCGTCGTTTTGCCTGTTGTCTTGTCGCCCTAGGCCTTGCCCTGCCCGTGCAGGCGGCCAGCCTTACCTGGGACGAGTCCAAGTTCGATGCCGATTTCGACGAAGCGCAAAAACCTTGGGCGGAGATTCAAGCCCAGTTGCCGCCGGCACCCAAGGCCGATACGTTGCGGCCGTTCACGGTCGATGCGGTTTCGGCTAATCGTTATTTCATCGACCAGGCCTCGCTCTCGGTCGGCACCGATGGCGTCGTCCGTTACACCGTGCTGATCCGTTCGCCGGCCGGTGCCGAGACCGTCAATTACGAGGGTATGCGCTGCGAGACCAGCGAGCGCAAGATCTACGCCTTCGGCCGGGCCGACGGCAGTTGGGCCAAGAACCGCTATGCCCGCTGGGAGCGGTTTTCGAGAAATCTACAAGCCAGCTATCACCGCGAGTTGTTCAATTCCTACTTCTGTGCCGGCGGCGAGGGCTTGGCCCCGCTCAAGACGATCATTCGCCGTCTTAACAGCGGCGGCTATCAGGGTGGGTAGACCTGAGTGAGCGCCTTGGCTGCGCCTTGATCGAGGTCAAGGCCGGTGCCGTTCGGTTTTTCCTTCCCGGTCTTCTCCGTTACAATCCCCCTCGCTTCAGGTGCCCGCAATCGAACGATTGCGGGTGAAACTGGGAAACAGGTGCGATGCCTGTGCTGCCCCCGCAACGGTAAGCGAGTGTGGGTGGGTCCTGAGCGCCACTGGGCGAATTGCCCGGGAAGGCGACCCACCATGTTCTCGCGAGCCCGGAGACCGGCCCGAAGCAGAGCAGCAGGTTGCGGGGATGCGGCCGGCGACGCAAGCGTCATGCGCCCGCCTCCATATCCTTCCGTGTCTGCCTTCGTAAACCTTGGTCCTCGCGGGGTAGCGGGGATACGGAAGGACTCTCAAATGCAACTCAAGCCCCTCATCGCGGCCCTGGCCGGCTTCGCCGCCGTGCCGGCCTTCGCCGCCGATTCGGAAAACACGCTCGGCGAAATCGTCGTGACCGCCACGCGCACCGCGCGCACCGCCGACGACAGCCTGGCCTCGGTCAGCGTCATCACTCGTCGGGACATCGAACGCAGCCAGGCCCAGTCGGTGCAAGACCTGCTGCGCGGCGTGCCGGGGGTGTCCATCGCCAACAACGGCGGCGCCGGCAAATCCACCTCGCTGTTCCTGCGCGGCACCGAATCCGACCACGTGCTGGTGCTCATCGACGGCGTCAAGGCCGGTTCGGCCACCTCGGGCCAGGCCGCGTTCCAGGATATTCCTATCGACCAGATCGAACGCATCGAGATCGTGCGCGGGCCGCGCTCCAGCCTCTACGGCTCCGAGGCCATCGGCGGCGTGATCCAGATATTCACCCGGCGCGGCGGCGGCGCGACCGCGCCGCGTTTCAGTATCGGCGGCGGCAGCCACGACACATACACGGCCTCGGCCGGCGTCAGCGGCGGCGGCGCGGACAGTTGGTACAACATGGCCTTGAGCCGCCGCCAGACCGGCGGCATCAACGCCTGCAATGGCCGGCCCTCGCCGGGCGGCGCCGGTTGCTTTACCTACGAGCCCGATCGCGACGGTTACCGCAACGATGCCTTGGTGCTGCGCGCGGGGCATCGCTTCGGCGCCGATGCGGAGATCGATGCGCATTTCCTGCGCGCCGACAGCGACAACGAGTACGACGGCACGACCAGCAACCAGGCCGGCGGCATCCAGCAGGTGGCCGGCGTGCGTGCGACGCTGCGTCCGCTCGATGCCTGGCGCATGCAGCTTGCCGCCGGCCAGGCCTTGGATAAATCGAACGGCTACAAAAACCACGTGTTCGCCAATCGCTTCGATACGGCGCGCGACAGCGCCTCGTGGCAGAACGACCTCACGCTCGGCCGCGATCATCTGCTGACCCTGGGGCTCGACTACCAGGAAGACCATGTCGTCAGCAGTACCGCCTATGCGCTACGCTCGCGCGACGACACCGGCACCTTCGTGCAATACCAGGGCAACTACGGCGCACATGAGCTGCAAGCCAGCGTTCGCCACGACGACAACGCCCAGTTCGGCGGCAAGGACACCGGTGGCCTGGCCTGGGGCTACGGCTTCGGCAATGGCATGCGGGTGTTCGCCTCCTACGGCAGCGCGTTCAAGGCCCCGACCTTCAACGAGCTGTACTATCCCGCCTACGGCAACGCCATGTTGCGGCCCGAGCAGTCGCGCAGCGCCGAGCTGGGCCTGACCGGCGGCGGCGCCATGCGCTGGTCGCTCAGCGCCTATCGCACCGAGGTGGACAACCTCATCGCCTACGACTCGGCCATCCGAGCGCCGAACAATATCGACCAGGCGCGCATCCTGGGCCTGGAGGCCGGCGCCGCGACGCGATGGGCGGGCTGGGACGTGAACGCCGGCCTGACCTTGCTCAACCCCGAGCAGCAAGGCGGCAAATACGACGGCAAGCTGTTGCCGCGCCGCGCCGAGCAATCGGCCCGGCTCGACCTGGACCGCGACTTCGGCGCCTATCGTCTCGGCGCCACCGTGCTGGCCGCGGGCCGCCGCTACGACGACCTCGCCAACAAGCAAAAGCTCGGCGGCTACGCCACCCTGGACCTGCGCGCGGAATACCGGCCAGCCAAGGATTGGCGCGTGCAGGCCCTGCTCGAAAACCTGTTCGACAAGGATTACGAGACGGCCTATTTGTACAACCAACCCGGCCGGGGCCTGTACCTGACCCTGCGCTACGCGCCGAAATAGGCCCTAAGCCGATGCCCAGCCGCCGTCGCGCCGTCCTCGTCTTGGCCCTGCTGTCCGCGGCGGCGCTGGCGAGCGTGTGTTTGGCCTTGGCGGTCGGCAGCCTCGCCTTGTCCTGGGCTTCGGTGTGGGAGGCCCTGCGCGGCCAGGGCGACAGCCTGGCACAAGAAGTGGTGCAAGGCCTGCGCCTGCCGCGCGCCTTGGCCGCCTTCGCCTGCGGCGGTCTGCTCGCGCTGGCCGGGGCGTTGATGCAGGTGTTGTTGCGCAATCCCTTGGCCGATCCCTATGTGCTCGGCATCTCCGGCGGCGCGGCGGTCGGCGCGTTGGCGGCGATGCTGCTCGGCGTCGGCCTGGGCTTCGGCATCGAGGCCATGGCCTTTCTCGGCGCGCTCGGCGCGATGCTGTTGGTCTTCGGCCTGGCGCATGGCGACGGCAGCTGGAGCCAGGCGCGCCTGCTGCTTACCGGGATCATCGTCGCCGCCGGCTGCGGCGCGGCGGTGGCCTTGATGTTGTCCATCGCGCCGGAACACAAATTACGCGGCATGTTGTTCTGGCTGATGGGCGACGCCAGCCATGCCGGCGATCCTTGGCTGCCGTTGCTGGTATTGGCCGGCGGCCTGGTCGTGGCCCTGTTCTTCGCTCGCGAACTCAATCTGCTCAGCCGGGGCGCACAGCTCGCCGCCACCTTGGGCGCGAACGTCGCGCGCTTGCGCCTGACCTTGTATTTTCTCGCCTCCTTGCTGACCGCCGCCGCCGTCACCAGCGTCGGCAGCGTCGGCTTTGTCGGCTTGGTGGTGCCGCATCTGGTGCGCTTGGCCGTGGGCAACGATCAGCGCCTGTTGTTGCCGGCGGCGGTGCTGGCCGGCGGCGCCCTGTTGACCCTGGCCGACACCCTGGCGCGCACCGTGGTCGCGCCCCAGCAACTGCCGGTGGGCGTGCTCACCGCGCTGATCGGCGTGCCGGTGTTCCTCTTTCTCTTGGCGCGCGCGCCGCGTGTGGAGCGGATATGACAAGAACCGTTCAACCGCGAAGGGCGCAAAGCCCGCCAAGTCATTTTCGCCGTCATCGCGAGCACCCTGAAGGGCATAAAGCGCGAAGCGCCATGGCGATCCAGTATTTATCTTCGCGTTTCCTTGCGCCCTTCGCGGTGAACAAGGATTTCCGCAAATGACCGCGCCGTTGCTCGAGGCCAGGCAGCTCGCCGTGAGCATCGGCGGCCAAACTATCGTGCGGGGCCTCGACCTGGCCCTAGAATCCGGCACCTGCCTGGCCGTGCTCGGCCGCAACGGCGCGGGCAAGACCACCTTGCTGCACACCTTGGCCGGGCTGCGTTCGCCCGAGGCGGGCGAGGTGAGGCTCTCCGGCGAGACCTACGCCCGACTCGGCCCGCGCCCCGCCGCGCGGCAGCGGGGATTGTTGTTGCAGCACCAAGGCGACGCCTTTCCCGCCAGTGTCCTCG
>JAJZTV010000077.1 GCA_021847385.1 Pseudomonadota bacterium
TGTCACGTCAGCGCCTGCAACCGTCGCTGGGCGAGACCAGCTATGTAACCTGCCCGCGCTGCGCCGGGACCGGCCATGTCCGCGGCACCGAGTCCTTCGCCCTGCACTTGCTGCGCATGCTGCAGGAAGAGGCCATGAAGGAAAACACCGGCGCCGTCCACTTGCAGACCCCGGTCGAGGTCGCCACCTTCCTGCTCAACGAGAAGCGGACCGACATCCTCAACATCGAGGCCCGGCACAAGGTCGAGATCATCTTGATCCCGAACATCCACTTCGAAACGCCGCGCTATGTCCTGCAGCGCTTGCGCCACGACCAGCTGAACCTCACCGAAACCGTACTGCCCAGCTACCAGATGATGGAAAAGCCGGCCGAAGAAGAAACCCCGGCCGGCCTGGGCGAAGCCAAGGCCGAGCGGGTGCAGCCTATGGTTCAGGGCATTACCCCGTCGCAACCGGCACCGACGCCGACGGCCAAGGCCGCCGAGCCGACCAAGCCCGGCCTATTCGGCCGTATCTTTGGCTGGCTGCGCGGCCTGGAAGCCGAACCCGAAGCGAAACCCCAAGCCAAGAAGGCCGAAGGCCGGCGTGAACGTGGCGAAGGTCGTCGCGGCCGCCAAGCTGAAGGTCGCGAAGGCCGTGGCCGCCGCGAGCGCGGTGAACGCCAGGAACGCGGCGAACGCGCTGAGCGCACCGAACGTCCCGAGCGCACCGAACGCCAGGCCCGAAGTGAGCGCCAGGAACGCGGCGAGCGCCAAGAGCGTGGCGAACGCGCCGAGCGCCCAGAACGGCGTGAGCGTCAGGAGCGCGCCGAACGCCCGCCACGCGAGCCCCAGGCCGCTCCCGCTCCGCAGCAACAAGCCGCAGAAGCCCCCGCTACCGAGTCCGGCCAAGAACGCGAAGGTCGCGGTCGCCGCCGTCGCGGTCGTGGCCGTCGCGGCGAGGGCCGACCGGAAGCCGAGACCGTTGGCGAACGACACGTTGCCGCTCCGACCGAAGAAGCGGTCGCCGAGGCAACCGCAACGGCCGCACCCATCGTTGTAACGGTGGAACCGGCTGTAGCGGCCAAGCCCACACCAGTGCAAGAAGCCTCTGCCCCAGTGGTTCCGGCTCCTGTCGCTGCAGTCGAACCCGAGCCGAAGCCTGCACCGGCCCCCCTCAACATACCGGCTCCGAACCTAGGCCAAGCCGGCCTGGAACTGGTGGAGACCCGCGGTAGCGCCGCACCTGCGGCCGAGGCCAGCTCGGCCGGCGAAGGTCATGGTCAGCGCCGCCGCCGCCCCCGTCCGAAAGTGGAGGCCGCACCTGCCGAACCGTTGATGATGGTGGAAACCAAGGCCACTCCCATCGGGAATCCTGCCGAGCAGACCACGCCCCAGGCCGAACAACCGCGCCGTCGGCCCCGTCCGGCACACAGCCAGGAAAGCGCTGCTGCCGAACCGCTGGTCATGGTGGAAACCAAGACCGACGGCTCGCCGGACCAGCCCAACGCCTAAACTCAGCCCCTAGCTGGGGCTGTATCCACTCAAGCGCCCGCCCGGATCGCCTGCAACAGGCCCCGGGCGGCGTCTTCTACCATATCCAGTACCTGACTAAAGCCTTGCGCCTCGCCGTAATAGGGATCGGGCACCTCTTGATCCTTGAACCGTTCGCTGAACGATAGGAACAGTCGCAGCTTGTGCCGCTGTTCACTCGGACAGATGCGTTGCAGATTGGTCAAGTTGTCGCGGTCCATGGCCAGCACGTAATCGAACTCAGAGAAATCGCGATGCGTAACTTGCCGGCCGCGCAGCGGCGACAGGTCGTAACCGCGACCTGCTGCGGCAGCTTGGGCGCGTCGATCAGGCGGCTTACCGATGTGATAGTCGTGGGTGCCGGCCGAATCGATCTCGACCCGATGCGCCAGCCCCTCTTCCACGACTAAGCGCCGAAACACGCCTTCGGCCGTAGGCGAACGACAGATATTGCCCATGCAGACGAAGAGCACCGAGACCTTGCTGTCTTGATTCATCGAGAAAACCCGCCGATTGAAAACCGGCGATTATAGGACTAAGGCTCGTTCTCTTGCGGCGCCGACAACTCTTCCGCACTTGGCACTTTGAAGATGCCCTGCAGGGTTAGCAGTTCGTCACGATGCAAGCGGGCCAGGCCTTCGACCAGCTTCTCGCCCTTCGGCGTCAGATGCACCTCCACCTCGCGCCGGTCATGACGCCCCGGCTCCCGCCGTACCAGGCCGAGCTTCTCGCAACGCGAGACCAGGGCAACCACCCCGTGGTGGTGGGCCTGTAGGCGCTCGGCCAGCTCTCCCACCGTCGCCCATTCCCGCCCTTGATAGCCCTTGAGATGCAGCAGCAACAGGTATTGCAGGTGGGTGACCCCCTTCTTCCGCGTCGCCGACTCGCTAAAACGCAAGAATCGCCGCAGTTGGTAACGGAAATGGGACAGGGTTTCGAATTCTTTTTTGGTCATAGGCTTGGTTGGCATCGGGCAATGCTAGCCGCTTTACCGAGTTTGATATATATCAAATATTGATAATATCAATCTGTGATATATTGAACCGTAACTTATTGTTAATACATGTCGACGACCTAGGCAAAAGCCTGATTGGCTGGATAAGGAGATGAAACCATGGATATGCAAGCCGTCGTAATCGACCTGCCGACCCTCGACGAGGAAGGCTATCTAGTGGAGCCGAAGGACTGGAACGAGGCCGTGGCCGAGGAGCTGGCCCGCCGCGAGAACATCCAGCTCACCGAGGACCATTGGAATGCCATCCGCTTCATGCGCGAGTATTACGAGGAACACCAGATCGCCGCCGACGCCCGCTTTGTCATCAAGCACTTGAGCGAAAAGCTCGGGCCGGGCTCGCGCAACAAACTGTTCGAGCTGTTTCCCTATGGCTATGTAAAGCAGGCCTGCAAGATCGCCGGGATGAAGCGGCCGCGCGCCTGGAGCACCGGCTAACCCTTCGCCGGTCGTGCTGCCGGGCCGGCCGATCCCGGCTCGGCGTCGTGCTCCTCCACGCCGAACATCAGTTTCTTCAGGGCATGCAGTTGGTCGCGTAGATGCGCGGCCTTCTCGAATTCGAGGTTGCGCGCGGCCTCCATCATCTCCTTCTCCAGCCGCTTGATCTCGCGGGTGACCTCCTTCTCGCCCAGCTTTTTGTAGTGGGCCCGCTCCTGCGCGACATGCAGGGCCTTCTCCGCCTCCTCGATGTCGTAGACGCCGTCGATGATGTCCTTGATCTTTTTCTGCACGCCCTTGGGCACGATGCCGTGGGCCTGGTTGTGCGCCGTCTGCTTTTCGCGCCGGCGCTTCGTTTCGTCCATGGCCCGGCGCATGGAGTTGGTGATCTCGTCGGCATAGAGGATGGCGGTGCCGTTGAGGTGGCGTGCCGCGCGGCCGATGGTCTGGATCAGCGACCGCTCCGAGCGCAGGAAGCCCTCCTTGTCGGCGTCTAGGATGGCGACCAGCGACACCTCGGGGATGTCCAGGCCCTCGCGCAACAGGTTGATACCGACCAGCACATCGAACACGCCCAGGCGCAGGTCGCGCAGGATCTCCACCCGCTCCACGGTGTCGATGTCCGAGTGCAGGTAGCGCACCTTGATGCCGTGGTCGGCGTAGTACTCGGTCAGGTCCTCGGCCATGCGCTTGGTCAGGGTGGTGACCATGACCCGCTCGCCCTGCGCCACCCTGAGATTGATCTCGCTCATCAGGTCGTCGACCTGGGTGGTCACCGGCCGCACGATCACCACCGGGTCGATCAGGCCGGTCGGCCGCACCACCTGCTCCACCACCTGCTGCTGGTGCTCGGCCTCGTAGGGGCCGGGCGTGGCCGAGACGAACACGGTCTGGCGCATCATCCGCTCGAATTCGTCGAAGCGCAGCGGCCGGTTGTCCATGGCCGAGGGTAGGCGGAAGCCGTAGTTGACCAGGTTCTCCTTGCGCGCGCGGTCGCCCTTGTACATGGCGCCGACCTGGGGCACGGTGACGTGCGATTCGTCGAGGAACATCAGGGCATCGGCCGGCAGATAGTCGATCAGGGTCGGCGGCGGCTCGCCCGGCTTGCGGCCCGAGAGATAGCGGGAGTAGTTCTCGATGCCCTTGCAGAAGCCCAGCTCGGACAGCATCTCCAGGTCGAACCGGGTGCGCTGCTCGATGCGCTGGGCCTCGACCAGCTTGATGTTGTCGGCATAGAACTTGATCCGCTCGGCCAGCTCGACCTTGATCCCCTCGATCGCCCGCAGCGTGGTCTCGCGCGGGGTGACGTAATGGCTGGACGGATACACGGTAAAGCGCGGCACCTTGTGCAGCACCTGGCCGGTCAGCGGATCGAATACCGAGATAGTCTCCACCTCGTCGTCGAACAGCGACAGCCGCACCGCGGTCTCGGCGTTTTCCGCCGGGAAGATGTCGATCACGTCGCCGCGCACCCGGAACACGCCGCGCTTGAACTCCAGTTCGTTGCGCTGGTACTGCATCTCGGTCAGGCGGCGGATCACCTCGCGCTGAGGCACCTTATCGCCCTGCCTGAGGTGCAGGATCATGTGGTGGTATTCCGAGGGGTCGCCGATACCGTAGATGGCCGACACCGTGGCCACGATCACGCAGTCCGGCCGCTCCAGCAAGGCCTTGGTCGCCGACAACCGCATCTGCTCGATGTGCTCGTTGATGCTGGAGTCCTTCTCGATGAACAGGTCGCGGGCCGGGACATAGGCCTCGGGCTGGTAGTAGTCGTAATAGGAAACGAAATACTCGACCGCGTTGTTCGGGAAAAACTCGCGGAATTCCGAATAGAGCTGGGCCGCCAGGGTCTTGTTCGGCGCCATGACGAAGGCCGGCCGGCCGGTCCGGGCGATGACATTGGCCATGGTGTAGGTCTTGCCCGAACCGGTCACCCCGAGCAGGGTCTGGCAGCGCATGCCCTGCTCGATCCCGGCCACCAACTGGGCGATGGCGGCCGGCTGGTCGCCCGAGGGCTCGAACGGCTGGTGCAACTCGAAGGGGCTATTGGGGAAGGTGACGATCACAGGTAGAATTTCGCGCGCGAAAACCGATCCATGTTATCAGGTCGAACCCACCTCACGCGCGACGATTTGCAAAAGGTTTAATCTTGGAACTCTCTAACCGCGTCAAGAACATCAAGCCCTCCCCCACCCTGGCCGTGTCGGCCTTGGCGGCCAAGCTCAAGGCCGACGGCCGCGACATCATCGGCCTGGGCGTGGGCGAGCCCGATTTCGACACCCCCGAGCACATCAAGGCCGCGGCCATCGCCGCGATCGACCGGGGCTTCACCAAGTACACCGCCGTCGGCGGCACACCTTCGCTCAAGCAGGCCATCGTCGCCAAGTTCAAGCGGGAAAACGGCCTGGACTACACGGCCAAACAGATCCTGGTCTCCTGCGGCGGCAAGCAGGGCTTCTACAACCTGGTCCAGGCCACCATCAACCCTGGCGACGAGGTGATCATCCCGGCGCCCTACTGGGTGTCCTACCCGGACATCGTGGTGCTGGCCGACGGCAAGCCGGTGATCGTCGAGGCCGGCATCGAGCAGGGCTTCAAGCTCACCCCCGCCCAGCTGGAAAAGGCCATCACCGCCCGTACCCGCATGCTGGTGATCAACAGCCCGTCCAACCCGACCGGCGCCCTGTACAGCCTGGACGAACTCAAGGCCCTGGGCGAGGTGCTGCGCAAGCACCCGAAGGTGTTGATCGCCACCGACGACATGTACGAGCACATCCGCCTGCTCGACACGCCCTTCGTCAACATCCTCAACGCCTGCCCCGACCTGTACGAGCGCACCGTGGTGCTCAACGGCGTGTCCAAGGCCTATGCCATGACCGGCTGGCGCATCGGCTATAACGCCGGCCCGGCCGAGCTGATCGCGGCCATGGAAAACATTCAGTCGCAGAGCACCTCCAACCCCACCTCGATCTCGCAGGTGGCGGCCGAGGCCGCACTCAACGGCGACCAGGCCTGCATCCAGCCTATGTTGGCCGCGTTCAAGCAGCGTCACCGCTTCGTGGTCGACCGCCTGAACGCCATGCCCGGCGTGAACTGCGTGGAGAGCGGCGGCGCCTTCTATGCCTTCCCCGACATGCGCGGCGCCATCGATACCCTGTTTGCCGCCGGCAAGCTCACCGCCAAGACCGACATGGCCCTGAGCCAATACCTACTGGATCATGACGTCGCCGTGGTACCCGGTTCGGCCTTCGGCGCCGAGGGCTATATCCGACTGTCCTTCGCCACTTCGATGCAGAACTTGGAGAAGGCGCTGGAGCGCATCGCGAACGCTTTAAAGTAAAGCCTTAAAGTAAAGATTGTATTGACCGAAAACTGCGCCGTTTGTATCATCGCGGTCTTTCAATTCCCCGATAGCTCAGTCGGTAGAGCGACGGACTGTTAATCCGCAGGTCCCTGGTTCGAGCCCAGGTCGGGGAGCCAAACAAAACAAAGGCTTGCAGCGATGCAAGCCTTTTTGTTTTTCAGTTAGTAGCCGCATAGTAGCCATACATCGCATCTAACATGCGAGCGGCATACCCCACCAATGAAACAATGACTGTCTCAACTTCGGCCTAAACGGCCGTACAACCATCGCCAGATGAACGGTAGTTGTCTAGAGATCAACGGACGTTGGCTCGCATTCAGGATCATTGCTTAAGCGGTCGCTACTATTGGTATGATTTGAATAATAACAAGGCAATCATTCAAATCCATGTCCGTAATCATTGGTGATCTCAAGCGCTTTAGTGGCCTGGTTGGCAAGATTTATGAAGGAGCGCTTAACCCCGCTATTTGGCAGGAAATTGCTGTGGATTTGTCTGAATGGATGGGGGCAAGCCGATCGTTCCTGCATACGCCCTTGAATACCCGAAATGAAGGGTTGTTTATCGCACATGGTTTCAAGGAATGTGAGATCGAGCTATATCATGCAAAGTATCAAGCTATTGATGTCTGGCGTCACGCTGCCGCCAGCAAGGGCTATTTCAGAGAAGGCGCCATTGCCTTGGGAAGCCAGTTGGTCTCGGATGACGATCTCTACGGCAGTCAGATTTACAAGGAATATCTGCTGCCGTTCGATATGCGGGAACTATTGGCTGGAATGATCTTTGACGGCCAGACGCCAGGCACCTTGGTTACCGCCGTGTCCTTGTTTCGCGGGGCCCAGCAAGCTCGATTCGAGGTTGCCGACATAGAGCGCTTTGGGTTGGTTCTACCCCATCTCTCCCGCGCACTAGGTGTCATGTTTCGTTTGCGTGAAGCAGAGCTACGCGTTGCTGCCAGCCTTTCTGCGCTGGATCGACTTTCAACCGGCATCATGTTGTTCGGCACACCAGGCAATGTCGTGTTTACAAATCATGCGGCCAAAATAATCCTTGAAACAGGCGATGGACTCGTACTTCGTAAGGATTCGGTCGATGGTTTGCAATACCTGGCCTCGGCTATACCGCTGCTTCAGAATAAAATAAATGCAGCGATTCATGGCTGTGTTTCAGGGGATGTTCTGGACATACCGCATTTTGGACAGAGCTTGCGAGTGTCACGTCCTTCGGGTTTGTCTTCCTACACCTTGCAATTCTCGGCCTTGCCTGAAAACAACGAATTCGGGCACGGCATTGCTAACCCGTGCGGTATCGTATTCATCATCGATAATGCCGCCCCCCTCCAACTAGACCCAGAACGTTTGGCTGAGTTATATGGCTTGACACCCGCAGAAGCCAAGCTAGCCATCGCCTTGGTAGAAGGCGAAGAGTTACAGTCGATTGCGGACCGACTCTATGTCAGCATCAACACTGCCAAGACACAGTTGAAACAAATCTATATAAAAACCGGCGCAGACAACCGCGCCAAACTCACCAAGCAACTGATCTCGCTAGCAACTCACAGGTCAAATTAAGAAGACCGTATTGGGCATCACTGCAATAGTAAAACCCCCACTTTCACCCGAATGGGTGATGACAGTCAGCTGTTGGTCTTGTGAAGATTCGAACGAATAAACAAGGCATCTTGACAGTTTAAGGGTGACGCTTGCGGTTCGCTCAAAACAGCGGTAATCCCCCCATTATTGGCAGTCGCCAGAAGAGATTTAACGTGTGCAATATTTTTGTTTGTCGAATAGCGGTGTATGAATAAGTATCGTCTTGAAAATGGAAATGGAAATGGTATTTAAGGTCAATAAATTGACTCAACAATCTAACATCTGTTGCTATTGCCAAGGGGACACAAATTGAACATGGTCAAATCTGTTTGGCTGCATTCGTGTGCACGCTTTTCGCCGGTCAGGCATTGGCATTCGACTTTGCTATCAGTAACTTCAGGGTATTGCGAGATGGAAGCGTCCTGATCAACGACACATTTAATGGCTCTCAGCCGCCGAGTGGACCGTCACCTGGCTATACCGTTCTTGCTGGAGTCTTCTCACCTGCCGTGAATGGGAAGCTGAAAATGAATTCCGCTGCTGCGGGAATTAGTCCGGCGGTCTCGTCTAAGATGGTGGTGGCGGCGCAGTTCAATACTAGTAAAAGTAGCGATAGCACAGGTATTAAACCGGGACACACATTCGAGGTCTCGGCAATATGGGATGCTATCGTGAAGCCTCCTCGTTATTCCGTGCCAACCAGAAGTAGAGGGTTGGGGTATTTTTGCATGCGGTAGGCCACAGGTGGAATCCTTCCCAGCGATTCATGCGGCCGCTCATGGTTGTAGCGGTGCAACC
>JAJZTV010000078.1 GCA_021847385.1 Pseudomonadota bacterium
TTCGAATCCATCCTGTTCGATATCGTCCAAGCAAGCGAGGCAGCCCATGAACGAGCCATCTTCGGTCTTGAATCCGGCCAAACCGGTTGACATCTCCATCCTGGCGCGGTTTGTCGCCTGGGAAGAGCGCGTGACGCTTCAATTCAATCGCATCAATCATCGACAGACCGTCTCGATGTTCTTCGGCGCAATCAGCCGGCTCGGCGACGGCGTGTTCTGGTATCTACTGATGGCCGCCATGTTGGTACTGGACGGTGCCGATGCGCTGGTGCCGGTGATCGTGATGATCCTCGCCGGCCTGAGCTGCACCCTGAGCTACAAATGGCTCAAACACACCACATCCAGGCCGCGCCCCTGCCAGCGCAATGCCACGATCCGCCTGACCATGCCGCCGCTCGATCTATACAGCTTTCCGTCCGGCCATACCCTGCACGCCGTCTGCTTCAGCTTGGTCGCTGCCACCTACTACCCCGCGCTCGGGCCGGGCCTGATCGGCTTCACCGGCCTCGTCGCCGTCTCGCGCCTGGTGCTCGGCCTGCATTACCTGTCCGACGTGATTGCCGGCGCCGTCATCGGCGGCACCATTGCCTTGGCCGGGCTGTACCTCGCCACGCTCTGATCGGTGCCGTTCCCGCGACGACGGGAACGGTCAGGCCGCTTCACGGGCAAACAAATCGTGTGGCAGCGGCATCAAGGCCGCCAACTCGTCCTTGCTGAACTTGGCCAGATGCGCCTGCTTGGCGATGGGGCAGAGCAGTTCCGCCTCCCAGGCCGGGGCTTCGTTGGCCAACACTCGGTTGATCTGGCCCAAACGCAAGGTCGTGGCCTCGATATAGGCATCGAAGCGGCGGCGCAGACCGCCATCCAGGCGGAACAAGCGATAACACCCCTGTGGCAGGCCGGAACTGCGCAAGAAACGATCGGCCCGGGCCAGCAAGGCCAAAGCCTCGCCCGTGATCGCAGTACCGCAACCAGTTTGTTCGCCGACGAACTCGGCCAGGGCCTTGGCTTCGGTAGCCAACAACTCGCCGGGTGTCGCGAACAGGTGCTTGGCGATATGGGAATCCATCGCCCATTCGACCGCAACGTGGGTCAGCAGCGGCACGTCCAGCCACAGCTTCTCGTGTGCCGGCACGAAATGGTTATGGGCGATGACGTCGACCAAGAGGTGGCTGGTATACCCGACGGCGATCGCGCGCGTTTCGTCGTCGCTGGCGGCGTCGATCAAGGCATGCGTCGTTTCCCAGCGGTGGCTCGAGGCAAAGGCCTGGGTGCCGACCCGGCCGCCGACGAGCGCAAGGTCGGGCAGGCAGGCCCCGGCCATGACCAAACGCGGGAAACGTAAGGCGGCACGGCGCAATTCGGGATCGAGCAAAGGGACCGCCCAGACCAGCAGTTGGGCAAAATAGACGTGGGTGTAAAGCCCCCACGCCAAGGCATCGCCGGCATGGAACAGGAGTGGCACAGCGGCCAGAAGGAGTTGCCTGGTCTTGCGCATAAGGCGAACATAGCGCCCTAGGGAGAAAACTAAATTTCCATTCCGTGATTTTTTCGTGACGTTGCGCTGTCACAACAACGAGGATACTTATGCGTACATTGATCTGCGGTTCCATGGCCTACGACACCATCATGGTGTTCCCCGACCACTTCAAGAACCACATCCTGAGCGAGAAGATTCATATCCTGAACGTCGCCTTCCTGGTGCCCGAAATGCGCCGCGAATTCGGCGGCTGCGCCGGCAACATCGCCTACAACCTGAAACTGCTCGGCGGCGAGCCGGTGATCATGGCCACCGTCGGCGACGACTTCGGCCAGTACACCGAGCGCCTGCGCCAGCAGGCCATCGACACCCGCCACATCCGCCACATCGAAGGCAGCTACACCGCCCAGGCCTTCATCACCACCGACCTGGACGACAACCAGATCACCGCCTTCCACCCCGGCGCGATGGGGCAGGCACATGAGAACACGGTCGGCGACGCCAAGGACATCAAGCTCGGCATCGTCGCGCCCGATGGGCGGCAAGGCATGGTCGACCATGCCCGGCAATTCCGCGAGGCCGGCATCCCCTTCATCTTCGACCCGGGCCAGGGCCTGCCGATGTTCAACGGCGAGGAACTGCTGCAATTCGTCCAACAGGCCGATTACTTGGCCTGCAACGACTATGAGGCGCAACTTTTGCAGGAACGCACGGGTCAGACCCTGGAGGGCTTGGCCAAGCAAGTGCAGGCCCTGGTGGTCACGCTGGGTGCCAAAGGCTCGCGCATCTATGCCAGGGGCGAGGTGCACGACATTCCGCCGGCCAAGCCGGCGGAAATCGTCGATCCGACCGGTTGCGGCGATGCCTATCGTGCCGGCCTGATGTTCGGCATGCTGAAAGGCATGGATTGGCCGACCTGTGGCCGCCTGGCCGGCCTGCTCGGCGCGCTGAAGATCGCGCGCCAAGGCGGTCAAAACCATCGGTTCGATTACGCTGAAATTGCGCAGCGGTTCAAGGCCGAATATGGCTATGCGCTCTAAGCTCGGGAGGGCATGATGGACACGCGAATCTTATGGCTGCCTGTGCTCGCCTTGGGCCTGGCCGGTTGCACCAGCGGCCTGGGTAGCGGCGATTACGAACGCGGCGAGGCGCGCAAGGCCTATGAAGTGAAGATGGGCGTGGTCGAAAGCGTGCGCAGCGTCAACCTGGAAGGCTCGCAAAGCGGCGTCGGCGCAATCACCGGTGGCGTGGTCGGCGGCGTCGCCGGCAGCGAAGCCGGCGAAGGCAAGGGCAAGGCCGTTGCCACCGTACTGGGTGCCGTAGTTGGCGCCATTGCCGGTTCCGCCGCAGAGCGGGGGCTGACCAAGAAGCCCGGGATCGAGATCACCGTGCGCCTGGACAGCGGTCGCACTTTCGCCGTCGTGCAAGAAGACACCGGCGAGCATTTCAGTGTCGGCGAGCGCGTGCGCGTGCTGGAATCGGGTGGGCAAATCCGGGTTTCGCATTGAGCCTGGATCACACAAACCGTCGTAACCAATTTTTAATGCGCACGTCACCCCACCGTCATCGTCGCTCGCTAATTTGCTCCGCATTGCAACCAAGAAGAGGAATGCGCAATGCTTCAGGAGCGTTTGGAGAGCACCGGACGGATCAAACGGCATTATCAAGTCGGCTTGGCGGACAGCCCCGAGCTGATACGCGCGGCCCAGCGCCTGCGCTACAAGGTCTTTGCCGAGGAGATGGGTGCCCGGCTGAACACGTCGGAACCCGGCCTCGACATCGACCTCTACGATGCCTACTGTCAACATTTGTTGGTGCGCGATGCCGATACCGGCGAGGTGGTCGGCACCTATCGCATCCTGAGCCCCGAGGCGGCCAAGCGCATCGGCAACTATTACACCGAGCAGGAATTCGACCTCACCCGCCTGCAGCACCTGCGCGGGCGCATGGTGGAACTGGGCCGCTCCTGCGTGCATGCCGACCATCGCAGCGGCGGCGTCATCACCTTGCTCTGGGCCGGCCTGGCCGAATACATGGTGAAGAACGGCTACGACTACCTGATCGGTTGCGCCAGCATCGGCATGGCCGACGGCGGCCACAATGCGGCCGGCATCTGGCACGCGTTGAAGGGCAAGCACTTGTCGCCGGTGGAATGGCGGGTCACGCCGCGCTGCCCGTTGCCGTTGGCGGCGCTGACGACCACGGCTGCGCCGGTGGTGCCGCCGCTGATCAAGGGCTATCTGCGCGCCGGCGCCTATGTCTGCGGCGAGCCGGCCTGGGACCCGGATTTCAACACCGCCGATCTGCCTATCCTGCTGCCGTTGAAGAACGTCAGCAGCACCTATGCCCGCCACTTTCTCAAACAGGATTGAACGCTTGAGCGGGATGCCCGCGCCCCTGCGATTCATGCGCATCCTGGCCCATCTGGCCGCGGGGGCGCTAACCATCCTGTTCTTATTCCCGCACCTCAATGCCGAGGAGCGAGGCCGGCGCGTCACTGCCTGGGCGAGCCGGCTCACGCGATTGGCGGGCGTGCGCGTGGTGTTAAAGGGCCGACCGCCCTCGGTGCGCGGCCAAGGGGCGCTGATCGTCGCCAATCACGTGTCTTGGCTGGACATCTATGTCCTGCATAGCCTGTTGTTTACCCGTTTCATCTCCAAGGCCGAGGTTCGGCAATGGCCGCTGATCGGCTGGCTGGCCAAGATGACCGGCACCTTGTTTCTGGAGCGCACGAAAAAGTCCGACGCCGCGCGCATCAATCGGGAAATGGCCGAGCACCTGCGTGCCGGCGAATGCCTGGCCCTGTTCCCCGAGGGCACCACCACCGACGGCAGCGAACTGAAGCCCTTCTACGCCTCGCTGTTCAATCCCGCGCTGGAGGCCGAGGCCCAGGTTTGGCCGGTCTTGATCCGCTACCTCGATGCGACCGGCCAACCGACCCTGGCGGCGGCCTATCACGACGACACCAGCCTGGCCCAGTCGGTCATGCAGGTGCTGCGCAGCGGCGGCATCCAGGCCGAGGTCAGCTTCCTGCCGCCGATCTCGGCGACCGGCGGCCACCGGCGCGAACTGGCCCAGGCGGCCGAGACGGCTATCCGTGAGGCGTTAGCTGCGGTTCGCGCCGGGCATGACAGGGCACCTGAAACACCTGCCCGTCGTCCAAACGCATTGCACTGAGTTGGCCGCCCCACAGGCAGCCGGTGTCGAGGGCGATGACATCCGCGCGCTCGAACAGGCCCAGCGTCGACCAGTGGCCGAAGAACACGCGCACCGCCCGGCTTTGTCGCTCGGCCGCGTCGTACCACGGGGTCAAGTCCGCCGGCGCCGCCGCCGGCGGACACTTGTGCAGGAACTCCATGCCACCGTCCGAATGCAGGAAACGCAGCCGGGTCATGGCATTGGCGATCAGGCGCAGCCGGTCCTGGCCTTTTAGCTTGTCATCCCAGTGGCGCGGCTCGTTGCCGTACATCTCGCGCAAAAATTCCCGATAGCCCGGCCCACGCAAGACCGCTTCCAACTCCCGGCCCAAAGCGACCGCTTGGTCTGCCGTCCACTGCGGCAGCAGGCCGGCGTGGACCATCAGGTCGCGCCCCTCGCGATGGACCATGGGCCGTCGGCGCAGCCAGTCCAGCACCTCGGTCCGATCGGGCGCATCGAGGATCTCGTCCAGGGTGTCCTTCTTGTGCGCCGGCACGAAGCCCTCGGCCACGGCCAAGAGATGCAGGTCGTGGTTGCCCAGGACGGCGACGATGCTGGCGTCGTGCGCCATGCACCAGCGCAGGGTGCCGATGGAGTCCTCGCCGCGATTGACCAGGTCGCCGGTCAGCCAGAGGCGGTCGCGCGCGGGGTCGAATGCGATGGTTTCCAGCAATTCATGCAGGGCGCCGAGGCAACCTTGCACGTCGCCGATGACGTAAGTGCTCATTTCGATTCCTGTTTTTCTTTCGAGTTTAATGCCCGGGCGCGGCACGGTAAAATCGCGGCCGCATGTCCCTCCTCTCCAACCTCAATCCCCAGCAGCGCGAAGCGGTGAAATACCTGGACGGGCCCCTATTGGTGCTCGCCGGCGCCGGCTCGGGCAAGACCCGGGTGATCACGCGCAAGATCGCGTTTTTGATCGCCGAATGCGGCTACGACCCGCGCGGCATCACCGCGGTGACCTTCACCAACAAGGCCGCGCGCGAGATGAAGGAGCGGGTCGGCGAGCTGCTCGAGGGCAAGGCCGGCCAGGGCCTCACGGTCTGCACCTTCCATGCCCTGGGCCTGCAGATCCTGCGGCGCGAGGCCAAGCGCCTGGGCTACAAGCCCGCGTTTTCGGTGCTGGATGCGGCCGACACCCAGGCCATCCTATCCGAGATCACCAAGGCGCCGGACAAGGGCACGCTGCGCCAGGCCGCGGCCGTGATCTCCAACTGGAAAAATGCCTTGATCCCGCCTGAGGCGGCCCAACTGGCAGCCGGCGACGAGACCGAGCGCCAGTTGGCCGTGGCCTACCGCGCCTACCAAGATACGCTCAAGGCCTATCAGGCCATGGACTTCGACGACCTGATCCGGCTGCCGGTCGAGCTGTTCCGCAGCGACGAGGAGGCGCGCGAGGCCTGGCAGAACCGGATGCGCCACCTCTTGGTCGACGAATACCAGGACACCAACGGCGCCCAGTACGAGCTGATGAAGCTGCTGACCGGCCCGCTCGGCCGCTTCACCGCGGTGGGCGACGACGACCAGGCGATCTACGCCTGGCGCGGCGCCGACATCGAGAACCTGAAGCGCCTGGGCGAGGACTACAGCCGGCTCAAGGTCATCCCGCTGACCCAGAACTACCGCTCCTGCCAGCGCATCCTCAAGGCCGCCAACAGCGTGATCCGCAACAACCCGCGGGTGCACGAGAAGAACCTGTGGAGCGAGCTGGGCATCGGCGATCCGATCCAGGTCGTCCGCTGCAAGGACGACCGGCACGAGGCGGAGACCATCGCGATGCGCATCTCCGCCCACAAGTTCGAGAGCCGTACCCGCTTTGCCGACTATGCCGTGCTCTACCGCGGCAACCACCAGGCCCGGCTGTTCGAGGAGGCCTTGCGCACGGCCAAGATCCCCTATGTCCTGTCCGGCGGCCAATCCTTCTTCGACAAGGCCGAGATCAAGGATCTGATCGCCTATCTGCGCCTGATCGCCAACCAGGACGACGACCCGGCCTTCATCCGCGCCGCGACCACCCCGAAGCGCGGCATCGGCCCGACCACCCTGGAGAAGCTGGGCCAATACGCGGCCGAGCGCCACTGCTCGCTGTTCGAGGCCGCTTACGAATCGGGCCTGCAAACTCGGCTGGCGGCCAAACAACTGGAGCCGCTGCTCGAATTCGGCGACTTCATCAACCGTCTGGCCTTCCGCGCGCCGAAGGAGCCGGCCGGCCGCCTGCTGCAGGAACTGCTCGCTGCCATCCGCTACGAGGAATGGCTGTACGACACCGAGGACGACCGCGCGGCCAAGGCCAAGTGGGGCAATGTCAGCGAGTTCGTCGACTGGCTGTCGAAGAAGGGCGAAGAAGACGAAAAAACCCTGATCGAGCTGACCCAGACCGTGACCCTGATGAACCTGCTCGAAGGCCGCGACGAGACCGAGCTCGATGCAGTGCGCCTGTCCACACTGCACGCGGCCAAGGGGCTGGAGTTCCCGCACGTGATCCTGGCCGGGGTGGAAGAGGACATCCTGCCCCACCGCGAATGCCAGGAAGGCAACCGCCTGGAGGAAGAACGCCGGCTGATGTATGTCGGCATCACCCGTGCCCAAAAGAGCCTGACCCTGACTTGCTGCGGCAAGCGCAAAAAGGGCGGCGACTGGGTGGCCTGCGAGCCCTCGCGTTTCCTCGACGAGATCGACAGCGCCGAACTGCGCCACAGCGGCCAGCAGGACGACTCGACCGCTGCACGCGAGGACGGTCGCAACCGCCTGGCTAGTCTAAAAGCCATGTTGGCGGCCGGCAAATAAGCGGCTAATCTTCTATGGCAGCGTTAAGAGACAACCCAAAGCCAAAGGAGAGCGTTAGATGGCGCAAGGCAACAACACGGTGAAGTGCCCGAAGTGCACGGAAGACAATTCCTTCCTGGTCAGCACGGTCAACGGCACGCAATTCGTCGTCTGCAAAAAATGCACGAATATGTTCAAGGTCGAGATCAAAAAAGGGCAATTCACTGGGCGTACGCTTTAACCTAGCCCGGCAGGCATAAAAAAAGCGCGGTCGAAACCGCGCTTTTTTGTTGGGTCGAAGGGCCGTTACCTGGCTGCCTTCTTCTCCGGCTTGGCCGCCTTGGCCACGCTGGCCTTGGCCTGCTCGACCATGTAGTCCACCGCCATACGGGTATCGGCATCGGACAGCTTCTCGTTGCCGCCCTTGGCCGGACCGCCGAAGGTGCCCTTGATCGCGGCGGTATAGAGATATTCCTTGCCTTCCTTCAGCAGCGGCTCCCAGGCCTTGGCATCGGACAGCTTCTGCGCGCCGGTCACGCCGGTGTCATGGCAGCTCGCGCAATTCTCGGCATAAACCGCCTTGCCCCGGACCAGTTCGGCCTCGGTCGGCACCGATTCTTTCTTCAACACCGGCTCGAACTTGGCGCCGGCGGCGTTGGCCATGTAGGCGATGCCACGCGCCACTTCCAAGTCGGTCAGGTCAGGCTCGCCACCGCGGGCCGGCATCTTGTTGAAGCCCTTCATCGCGTGCTCGAGCAACGTGGGCCAACCTTGGGCGATACGTTTGGCCCAGGCGCCGGCATCCTTGAACTTGGGCGAACCCAAGGCACCGGAGCCGTGACAGTTGGTGCAGACCTCGTTGTAGACCTGCTCGCCCGTCATATCGATATGCGGCTTATTCGGATCGACGGCGACGGAAACGCCGAAGGGCTTGATCCGCTCGCGCACCGCCTTGTCGGCTACCGCCTCAGCATCCTGCCCACCCATGCGAGATTGGATAGCCACCACCAGCATGACGATCAAGAAGATCGCCAAA
>JAJZTV010000079.1 GCA_021847385.1 Pseudomonadota bacterium
CCAGACGGCGCTGTCGAGCGGGTTGCCGCCGGCCGGCACGATGACGAGCTGCAGCGTGTAGCTGCCGTTGGGCAGGCTGGACGGTAAGGTGAGGCTATAGAAATTGGCGGCATTCAGGTCGGCGAGGCTGAATTTGCTGGCAATCGGCGTGGCCGAGCCGGCCCACTGCAGGCTCGCGTTGAGGTAGACCGTGACGCCCTGCGGCGTGCGTAGCGATAAGTAAAGATCGGCCGAGATGCCTTGGTCGCTACCGGCGCCGACGATGGCGGATAGCTTGAGGCTGTCGCCGGTGTGGTAGCTGGATTGATTGGTGCTGATGCTGGCGCCGGCCGCGTAGGCGCTGCCGCTGGGTGCTGCGAACAAGGCCAAGCACAGCAAGGCGCAACAAGCGCGGAAAAAAGCGGCGATCAATCGTTGCATGATGCGACCTCGGCAAGAGACCTGGATTGGTTCAGCTTAGGCCTTTCCACATGCTAGGGCAATTTCCCATGGCGGCTTGGTCTTGGCGGCTGGCTTTGAACAGCCCAAGGGCCGGATCGGCTAGAATAGCGGCCCTTTCCTCTTTTTTGCGGTAGCCGCGCTATGTTCACCGGCATCATTCAAGCGGTCGGTCATATCCAGCAGCTGTCGGAGCGCGCGGGCGGCGATGCGCGTGTGACGATTGCCGCTGGCGGACTCGACCTTTCCGACGTGGTTTTGGGCGATTCCATTGCGGCGAACGGCGTCTGCCTGACCGTGGTGGAGAAAACCGCCGAGCATTACGGCGTCGACGTTTCGGCCGAGACCTTCGCCTGCACCGTCGGTTTTGCGCCGGGCGAACCGGTCAACCTGGAGAAGGCCTTGCGCCTGGCCGACCGCTTGGGCGGCCATATCGTGTCGGGCCATGTCGATGGCGTCGGCCAGGTGGTTCGATTCGAATCGGTGGGCGAGAGTTGGCGGCTGGATATCCATGCACCGCACAAGCTGGCCAAGTACATCGCGGCCAAGGGTTCGATCGCGGTAAACGGGGCGAGCCTGACGGTGAACCGCATCCATGGCGAGGAGTTCTCCATCAATCTGATCCCGCATACCCTTGAGCACACCATGTTCAAGCATCTCAAGGCCGGCAGCCGGGTGAACCTGGAGGTGGACATGTTGGCGCGCTATGCGGAACGTCTGCTCGCTTATACCAACCATACGGACAAAGACTAATGAGCTTAGCCCCTATCGAAGACATCATCGCCGACTTCAAGGCCGGCAAAATGGTCATCCTGGTCGACGAGGAAGACCGCGAGAACGAGGGCGACCTGGTGCTGGCGGCCGATTTCGTCACGCCGGAGGCGATCAATTTCATGGCCAAGTACGGTCGCGGCCTGATCTGCCTGACCCTGACCGAGGACCGCTGCCAGCAGTTGGGTCTGGGCTTGATGGTGGACAAGAACCGGGCGCCGCTGGGCACCGCGTTCACGGTGTCGATCGAGGCAGCGCGCGGCGTCACCACCGGCATCTCGGCGGCCGACCGGGCGGTGACAATCCAGGCCGCGGTCGCGCGTGACGCCAAGCCGACGGATATCGTGATGCCCGGCCACATCTTCCCGCTGATGGCCCAGGCCGGCGGCGTACTCAAGCGCGCCGGCCATACCGAGGCCGGTTGCGACCTCGGCCTGCTCGCCGGGCTGACCCCGGCGGCGGTGATCTGCGAGATTCTCAAAGACGACGGCACCATGGCCAGGTTGCCCGATCTGGTCGAGTTCGGTAAGGAACACGGCCTCAAGATCGGTGCCATCGCCGACTTGATCCACTATCGCGGTAAGACCGAGAAGCTGGTCGAGCGCGTGGCCGACAAGCCGGTGCAGACGCCGTATGGCCCGTTCCAGTTGGTGGCCTTCCGCGACAAGACCGCGGGCGAGACCCATCTGGTCATGGTCAAGGGCAAGCCGGCGCCGGATCGGGAAACCTTGGTGCGGGTGCACGAGCCGATCTCGGTGCTGGACTTTCTCGACGCCGGCACCGGCCATTCCTGGACCATGGATGCGGCGATGAAGACGCTGGCCCAGGCGGAATGCGGCGTGATGGTGCTGTTGCACCGGCCGGAGACGGGTGACGACTTGCTCGATCGCTTGTCGAACGAGCCCAAGCCGGCGGCGAAGATCGATCTGCGCAATTACGGTATCGGCGCCCAGATATTGAAGGACCTGGGCGTGGGCAAGATGCGCATCATGGCTCATCCGAGGAAGATGCCGTCGATGACGGGCTTCGATCTCGAGGTGACAGGTTATATGGAACAACAGGGAGGTTGAGATGGCACGCTACGACAATATTTGCGAATACGACATCGATCTGGACGGCAAAGGCATCCGGGTCGGCATCGTCATGAGCCGCTTCAACATCGACATCTGCGAGGGCCTGTTGTCGGCCTGCACGGCGGAGTTGATCAAGCTCGGCGTGGCCGAGTCCGCCATCTGCATTGCCACCGTGCCGGGCGCGCTGGAGATTCCGCTGGTGTTGAAGAAGATGGCGGCGACCGGCAAGTACGATGCGCTGATCGCCTTGGGTGCGGTGGTGCGCGGCGACACCTATCACTTCGAAGTGGTGTCCAATGAGATGGCCAGTGGCATCATGCGCGCGACGCTGGATACCGGCCTGCCGATTGCGAACGGCGTGCTGACTACCGACACCGAGGATCAGGCCCTCCATCGCATGTCCGAGAAGGGCAGCGACACCGCGAAGGTGGTGGTCGAGCTGGTCAATCTGTTCAAGGCGCTTTGATGGCTCAGACAAGAGGCAATCGCCGCATCGCTCGCGAGTTGGTCTTGCGCGCCTTGTATCAATGGCAACTGACTGGGGACGATTACGCCAAACTGCTGGTGCAGGCCGAAGAGGCCGAGGAGTACCCGCAGGCCAACACGGTCTTCTTGAAGGGGTTGCTCGACGGCATCCTGAAAGAAGCGGCTATGTTGGATGCGGCCTTGGCGCCGCATCTGGACCGCAAGGTGGAAGAGTTGTCGCCAATCGAGCACGGCGTGCTGCTGCTCGGCGCTTACGAGCTGAGCCACAGCCTGGACGTGCCCTACAAGGTTGCGATCAACGAAGCGGTGGAACTAGCCAAGCGCTATGGCGGCACCGACGGCCACAAGTTCGTCAACGGCGTGCTCGACAAGCTCGCCAAGGAAACCCGGCAGGTGGAAATCCAGGCGCAAGGGAAGCGCTGAAAGGCTTGCGCGTGGCCTCCGAGTTCGACCTCATCGCCCGCTACTTCACCCGTCCCGCTCCCTCGGCCCGACTCGGCGTCGGCGACGACGCCGCGCTGATCGCACCCCAACCCGGTTTTGAACTGGCCGTCTCGGCCGACATGCTGGTAGCGGGCACCCACTTTTTGCCCGATGCCGATCCGCTCGCCTTGGGCCACAAGGCGCTGGCGGTGAACCTGTCGGATATGGCGGCGATGGGTGCGCGGCCACGTTGGGCCTTGTTATCGCTGGCCTTACCGCAAGCGGACGAGGCTTGGCTGGAACAATTCAGCAGCGGTTTTTTGGCGCTGGCGGCCGAGTACGACGTCGATCTGATCGGCGGCGACACCACGCGCGGGCCGCTCAATCTCTCGGTCACCATCCTGGGCGAGGTCGAGGCCGGCCGGGCCCTGCGCCGCGATGCGGCCAAGGCAGGCGACGCGATCTGGGTATCGGGCGAGCTGGGCGGCGCGGCGCTGGGTCTGCAGCACCTGCTGGGCGAGCGGCAATTGCCGCCGGCCGAGGCGGCGGCCTGCCTGGCGCGGCTGCATCGGCCATCGCCCCGCGTCGCTTTGGGTTGCGCGCTGATCGGCCTGGCCCACGCCTGCATCGACATTTCCGACGGCCTGCTCGCCGACCTCGGCCATATCCTGGAGCGCTCAAACCTGGGCGCGGAGATCCGCTTGGCCGAGCTGCCGCTGGCCGCTGCCGTGGCCGGTCGATTGGACGAGCCTTGGGCCTTGTGCGCGGCCTTGGCCGGCGGCGACGATTACGAGCTCTGCTTCACTGCGCCGGCCGAGCGTGCCGAGGCGATCCGCGCCGCCGCCGCGGCGGCCGGCGTGCCGGTCGCCTGCCTCGGCCGCATCACGGCCGAGGTAGGGCTGAAACTGCTCGATGCCGAGGGGCGGTCCATGCCGCTGCATGAAACCGGCTTCGATCACTTCGCGGGGCGCTGAGATGCAGGCCGATTGGCGCTTCGTTCGCGCCCATCCTGCCCACTTTCTGGCCTTTGGCTTTGGCAGTGGCCTCGCGCCGAAGGCGCCGGGCACTGCTGGCACCCTGGTCGCGCTGCCGCTCTATTTCCTGTTGCTGCCGCTCGGCCCATGGTATTGGCTGGCCGTCGCGCTGATGCTGCTCGTCGGTGTCTGGGCCTGTGGGGTGGCCGGGCGCGCCCTGGGTGTGCACGACCACGGTGGCATCGTCTGGGACGAGATCGCGGCCTTTCTGCTGGTGCTACCGTTCGCGCCGCAGCATTTCATCGGTTATGCGCTGGCCTTCGGCCTGTTCCGTCTGTTCGATATCTGGAAGCCGTTCCCGATCCGCTGGTTCGACCGCCAGGTGCCGGGCGGGCTGGGCGTGATGCTGGACGACCTGTTGGCGGCAGGCTATGCCATCCTATGCTTGATGGGGGTGGCGACATGGCTGTGAACGAACTGGAAACGCTGGCGGCGCGGTTGGGCGAGGCGCTGTTGGCGCGCGGTTGGCAATTGGCCGCGGCCGAGTCCTGCACCGGCGGCTGGGTGGCCCAGGCGGCCACCGCCATCGCCGGCAGTTCCAATTGGTTCGACCGCGGCTTCGTCACCTACAGCAACGAGGCCAAACAGGACATGCTGGGCGTGCAAGCGGCGACCCTGGCCGCGCACGGCGCGGTGAGCGAGGCGGTGGTGCGCGAGATGGTCGCCGGTGCCCTGGCCCGCAGCCGGGCCGATCTCGCCCTGGCGATCAGCGGCATCGCCGGGCCGGCCGGCGGTAGCGCGGAGAAGCCGGTGGGCACGGTCTGGATCGCCTGGGGGCTACGCGCTGGCCCGCAGCGGGCGCAGCGCTTTCACTTCGACGGCGATCGGGCCGAGGTGCGGTGCCAATCGGTGGCCGCCGCCCTGCAGGGTGCCTTGCAACTGTTGCAGGCCTGAACGGAAACCAAGCGAGCGGATTAGGAGGTGCCAATGTCGCAGATCTTCGGGTTCGATGCCTTTACCCCCAAAGAAATTGCCGAGAGGATCGAGACCGTCGGCGTCGCCAAGGCGCGCCTGCCTATGTTGTCCATGATCATGCTCGGTGTGCTGGCGGGTGCCTTCATTGGCCTGGGTGCGCTTTATTTCATGTTGGTGATATCGGATGCGTCGCTCGGCTTCGCCGCTACGCGGGTGCTGGGGGGTGTGGTTTTTTCTCTGGGGCTGATCCTGGTGGTCGTGGCCGGGGCCGAACTGTTTACCGGCAATAACCTGCTGGCGATGGCCTGGGCCGATGGCAAGATTTCCACGGCGGAGTTGCTGCGAAACTGGCTGGTCGTTGCGCTGGCCAACTTCGTGGGGGCGGCGGGGCTGGCCTTGCTGGTGTTCTTGTCGGATCACCCGGAGATGAATCAGGGGCAGCTTGCCCAGCGCTATGTCGAGATCGCCGCGGCCAAGTGCGCGCTGCCGTTCTGGACGGCCTTTTTCAAGGGCGTGCTGTGCAATGTGCTGGTGTGCATGGCGGTGTGGATGGCCATGGCCGGGCGCAGCGTGGTCGACAAGGCGGTGGCGATCGTATTTCCGATCTCGGCCTTCGTCGCCGCCGGCTTCGAGCACAGCATCGCCAATATGTACCTCATCCCGCTCGGTATGCTGTTGAAGGCCTCGGGTGTGGCCGCGGCGAACGCCGATGCACTCGGCTGGTTCGGCTTTGTGCATAACCTGGTGCCGGTGATCCTGGGTAATCTGGTCGGCGGCAGCGTGCTGGTCGGGCTGGTGTACCACGTGATCTACCGGCGCGGCGCGCGGCAGGCGCAATCACGCTAGCGAAAGGCCCAGGCGGCGAACGGCTCGATCTCGTCGCGGTTGAGTAGCATCAGCTGGTAGGCGTTGGGGTTGAGCGAATGGTCGGGCGTGGTGTCGACGCTCAGGCGCTGCAGGACATAGCCGATCAACGCGCGCCGGACCGCGATCTCGATCACCGCGCCCTCGGCGCTGTAATCCAGCAATAGGCTGGCTTGCTTCTGGGCGTCCAGCCCGCTGTGCGGCCCGAGTTGCAGGGTCACTCTCTCCACCCAATCCTCGTCGTATTCCATGCTCGATTCCGCCGCCGCGTCCAAGCACTGGGCCTGGCCGAAGCGCGACAGCACGAAGTCGCGGAAGTCGCCGGTGTCTTCGCTGTAGGCGCGCACATGCCAGCGCAGGCCGGTGTCGACCAGGCTGTGCGGTTCGATCAGGCGCTGGCTTTGGCTGTCGCGGTCGGACAGCGAGCGATACTGCGCCCGCAGCTTCTTGCCGCCGTGGATGGCGCGGGTGATCTGGGCCAACACTTGCTGGCCGGGCAGCCGGGCCGGCAGGGGCAGGCTGGCAGTGGGCAGGCCATAGATCGAGGTCGAGCCGTAAGGGCCGCCGGCCACCGCCAGGTTGGCCGCGATGACCGGTAGCACGGCGACGGGGCGCAGGTCGGCGAAGGCGGGGCTGAACTGTTCGGTCGGCACGAAGCCGAAGACGTTGTGGTTGTAGCTGAGGTTGCCCGGCGCCAGGTCGCCGTAGAGCTTGAGGTCTTTGGTCGCCGCCGGGTCGGACAGGCCGAAGGCGCGGGCGACGTCGCTGCGGCTGACCACGCCGGTGTAGAAGGCCATGATCTCGATGTATTGCAGCCGCTGCTGCGTCGCCCATTTCACGTCCAGACGCATTTTCTCTTTGGAAACCATGACTTACTCCAGTTCGGCCGGCTCGCCCGGGCGATTATAGGGGTAACGGGCGACAGCCAAATAAAAATTATGATGTAGTAAAAACTACGTAGGTGATAAAAAGTATTGACGTATAGAAAAGTATCACCTAAATTTCGCTCCATGGTGCCGTCGCGAAGCGGCCCTCGACCGACAAACCTCATGCTTAGGAGACAGATCATGGCAGCTACCGTATCCGCAGAAGACAAGATGAAGGCCCTGAGTGCCGCGCTCGGCCAGATTGAGAAACAGTTCGGCAAGGGCTCGGTCATGCGCATGGGCGACGGCTCGGTGATGGAGGACCTGCAGGTGGTCTCCACCGGCTCGCTCGGCCTGGACGTGGCGCTCGGCGTCGGCGGCCTGCCGCGCGGCCGGGTGGTCGAGATCTACGGCCCGGAATCGTCGGGCAAGACCACGCTGACCTTGCAGGTGGTGGCCGAGATGCAGAAGCAGGGCGGCACCGCCGCCTTCATCGACGCCGAGCACGCGCTCGATCCGAGCTATGCCCAGAAGCTGGGTGTCAACGTCTCCGAACTGTTGATCTCCCAGCCCGACACCGGCGAACAGGCGCTGGAGATCGCCGACATGTTGGTGCGCTCCGGTGGTGTCGACGTCATCGTGATCGACTCGGTGGCGGCGCTGACGCCCAAGGCCGAGATCGAGGGCGAGATGGGCGACTCCCACGTCGGCCTGCACGCGCGGCTGATGAGCCAGGCCCTGCGCAAGCTTACCGCCAACATCAAGCGGACCAACACCCTGGTCATCTTCATCAACCAGATCCGGATGAAGATCGGCGTCATGTTCGGCAACCCCGAGACCACCACCGGCGGCAATGCGCTCAAGTTCTATTCCTCGGTGCGCCTGGACATCCGCCGCATCGGCGCGATCAAGAAGGGCGAGGAGGTGGTCGGTTCCGAGACCCGGGTGAAGGTGGTCAAGAACAAGGTTTCGCCCCCGTTCAAGGAGGCGATCTTCGACATCCTCTACGGCGAGGGCATCTCGCGCGAGGGCGAGATCATCGAACTGGGCGTGGCGCAAAAGCTGATCGACAAGGCGGGCGCCTGGTATTCCTACCAGGGCGAGAAGATCGGCCAGGGCAAGGACAATGCCCGCGAATACCTCAAGGAGCATCCGGAGATCGCCGAGGAGATCGAGGCGCAGATCCGCGAGAACCTGGGCGTCAAGATGCCGGGCGCCGAGAGCCTTGGCGAAGAGTAAAGAGGCGGGCGGACCCGGCCTGCGCGAGCGGGCGCTCAAGCTGCTGGCCCGGCGCGAGCACAGTCGCGCCGAGTTGGCGCGCAAGCTGTCGCCGCATGGCGAGGTCGATGAGATCGCGGCCTTGCTCGATCAATTGGAGGCGCGCAAGCAACTGTCCGACGTCCGCTATGCCGAGTCGCTGACGCATGTGCGCGCCGGCAAATACGGCAGCCGGCGGCTGGCCCATGAACTGCGGGAAAAGGGGGTCGGCGAGGGCTTGATCGCCGACGCCGTGGCCGAGGCGCG
>JAJZTV010000080.1 GCA_021847385.1 Pseudomonadota bacterium
CTGCGCCCGGCCGGCCGAATTTCCGCCAGTGTCGCCGCCGAGGCGGCACAAGCCCAGGCGGAAAAAGAGGCCGAGGCGGCAGCCCGCAAGGCCGCCGAGCCCGGCCGGTAACCGAGCGAGACCGACTTGTGAAGCCCGCCCAGCCGCAAGCGCCCAAGCCCGCCAACAACAAGCTCGGCAAGAAAATTCTCCGACGGATGTCGCCCTACCGGCACGAGTTGTTCTGGACCAGCCTGTCCAGTGTGGCCATCAACATCCTCGCCCTGGCCACCCCCTTGGTCATGCTGCAGGTGTTCGACCGCATCCTGTCCAAGGGCTCGCTGGACACCCTGACCCTGATCATGGTCAGCGCGGCCTTGGCCATCGGCTTCGAAGCGCTGCTGCGTATCCTGCGCGCGCACTTGAGCGCCTGGCACGCGGCGCAATTCGAGCACCGCGCCATGTTGGGGGTAGCTTCCCGCATGCTCGCCATGCCGCTGCACCAGTTCGAACGCTTGGGTACCGGCGCGCACCAAGACCAGTTCAAGGCGGTCCAATCGCTCAAGGCGTATTACTCGGGCCAGACCTTCCAGCAGATCATCGATCTGCCATTCGTCGCGCTCTACATCGGCGTCGCGGCCATGATCCACCCTTGGATCGGCCTGCTCCTGCTGGCTGGTTACGCGCTGTTCGCCATCATTGTCTGGATCCTTGGATTCGGCCATCGCAAGCGCATCGTCGGCCGGAAGGAATCGGACTTGCGGCGCGGCAACTTCCTGGTCGAAACCCTGAACAACATCCACACCCTGAAGTCGATGAGCATGGAGACCATGATGCTCCGGCGCTACGAGCGGCTTCAGGAGACCGGTGCGCGCGCCATGTCCAGCCTGGCCCATGCCTTGGATGTCGCCACCGGCGTGGGCACCCTGTTCTCGCCCCTGATCACCACGCTGACCGCAGCGCTAGGCGCATATCTGGTCGTCAACGGCCAGTTGACCACCGGCGAGCTGGCCGCCTGCATGATGCTGGGATTCAGGGCGCTGGCCCCGATCCAGCGGCTCGGCCCGATCTGGGCAAGGCATCAGCAAGAGGCCGTCATGCGAGAGAACCTGGCCCAGGTCATGACCAATCCGGAATTGCCCGCACGATCCGCCGCCGCCCCCGCACAAGCGCAGGCCGCCCATACCGCCGGCTTGCAACTCAACCATATCAGCTACCAGTTCCCCGGCGTCGACCATAAACTGCTCGACGATGTTTCGCTGGAGATCAAGCCTGGCGAATGCCTAGCCATCCACGGCGACAACGGCTGCGGCCGTACCACACTACTGCATTTGCTGTGCGGCATGATCAACCCCACCGAAGGCGAGGTCCGACTCGACGGCCAAGACCTGCGCCAGCTCGACCCGGACATCCTGCACAAGCGGATCGCCTATCTGCCTCAACGCACCAATATGTTCGAAGGCACGCTGCTGGATAACATCACGGTATTCGATCCCCAACGCACCGACGCCGCGCTCGACATGGCGCGCGCGCTACGAATCGACGGCTTTGTGTCGAAAATGCAGCGCGGCTGGGATTCGCAAGTTGGCGACGCCTCATCCGAAACCATGCCGCCAGGACACCGGCAGCGCATCGCGATCGTCCGCGCCTTGTCCGCCGGCTCCGAGATTCTGTTGTTCGACGACGCTTCTGCCGCCGTCGACTCGGCTGGCGAGTCGTTCCTGCTGGACTACCTGAAAGCGATCAAGGGCAAATGCACGATCGTCATCGTCAGCCAACGCCCCTCGCTGCAACGGCTGGCCGATCGCGCCGTCACCCTGGCCGACGGCAAGCTGCACGATGGCTTGCCGGCCAAACCGGCCCAGCAAACCACCTCGGACCCGCAAGCAGCGCCTGCCTTGCCCGATCAGACCTTGGCGTGTGCCACGCCGGCTGCCGATATGTGGCGGCGAGCCCATGCAACGATACAAGCCACGTTCAAAGAACCCAGCGATCTCGCCTATTGCCTACCGGCACTGCTCAAGGCCATAGGCTGGCGCCGCTCGCCCCGCGACATGGCGGAAACCCTGCCGTACTTCACCGACAGCCTCGACCTGACCGGCTTCGAAAACGCCATGGCCCAACTGGGCTACTGCGCGACTCATGTCCAGTGCAAACTGTCGGAGCTGGATCCGCGTGCGCTACCCTGCCTGTTCCTGCCGCGCAAAGGCCCGGCCTTCGTCGTGATCGGGCGCCGCGCAGACAGCCTGTTGATCGCCGACGACGCGATCTCGCCCGCACGCTCGATCAGCGCCAACGGCATTCGAGGGCAAGCCTGCTTCTATAAAAAAATCGACGCCGCCCAATCCAACCCGCAAGACTGGGTTCGCACCACCATCGGCCGCTTCCGCCCGCTGATCGTGCAGGCCGGCCTATCCTCCATCGTCTCGGGTTTGGTCATCGTAACCAGCTCGCTGTTCCTGATGGCGGTCTACAACGAGGTCATCCCGACCGGCGCATTGGACACCTTGCTCTATATGTTGCTGGGCGTGTTGATCGCCCTATTCATCGGCGGCATCTTTATCGTGCTGCGCTCCCGGATACTGGCCTACCTCGCCGGCCGCATCGAGTACCTGTTCGGCTCGACCACCCTGCAGAAGATTCTGTCGCTGTCACCCGGCTTGACCGAGCGTGCCTCGGTCGGGGCCCAAATCGCACGTTTGAGCACCTTCGAGGCCATCCGCGACCCATTCACCGGTCCGATGGCCGCCACCCTGCTCGAGTCGCCGGCGGTGCTGGTGGTACTGATCACGCTGTCGATCATCAACCCGCTATCCCTGCTGGTTTTCGCCGTCATCGCCCTGATCTACTTCGGACTGTATTGGTGGATCGAACCGATCTCGGCCCGCCTGGTCTCGGAATCGGGCCGCGCCAGCACGCGCCGCAACGAGTTCGTGATCGAGATGATCAATAAGATGCGGACCATTCGGGAATGCGGCGCAACTCACACCTGGCTCGATCGCTTCCGCGAAATCTCGGCTCAAGCCACCATGTCGACCTTCAAGGCGGAAAAACAATCGGCCGTGTTGGTCGGCCTATCCTACGGCATCATGATGCTTTCCGGCCTCGCCATCGTGACCTTCACCGTGCCAGCCACGCTGAACAAATCGGTGGGGCCCGGCGCACTGTTGGCCTCGATGATCCTGATGTGGCGCGTGCTCGGCCCGATGCAAACCGCATTCATCAATATCCCCCGCATCGAACGAATCCGCAGCGCCGTACGCCAGATCGAAACCGTCATGCGCATCAAGGGCGAGCGCCAGGAAAGCAGCACCTCGCCGGTGGCCCGTGAATTGAAAGGCAAAATCGATTTCGGCCGCGTCTCCTTCCGCTATTCGCCCACGGTCGACCCGGCACTGGTCGGCGTTTCGATGTCGATTCAGCCGGGCCAGATTGTTGCCATCACCGGCCGTAACGGCAGCGGCAAGTCGAGCCTGATCAAACTGCTGCTGGGCCTCTACCAACCCCAGGCCGGTTCGATCTTGATCGACGACATCGACATTCGCCAGCTCGACCCGATCGAGCTACGCCGTCTCATCGGCTATGCCCCGCAAGAGCCCCAGTTCTTCCGTGCCACCTTGGCACAAAACCTCCGTCTGGCCCGGCCCGATGCCACGGACGAAGAAGTGCTCGAAGCCCTGAACTATGCCGGTGCGCTGGAACAGGTACAGGCACTGCCGCGAGGGCTGGACTACCGGGTGGGCGACAACGCCTCGGCGCAAATCCCTTCCAGCCTGCGCGGAAAACTGGCCCTGGCACGCGCCTACCTGACCAAGGCGCCGATCATGCTATTTGACGAACCCGGGGCCGGACTCGACAATCTTGGCGATACCAAGTTTATGGAAATGCTCAAGCGCCTCAGGGGTAACACCACGGTGCTGTTCATCACGCACCGGCCCAGCCACATGCGGCTGGCCGACACCCTGATGGTGTTCGATGGCGGTTATTTGCGCGGGTCCGGCAAGCCGGAAGAGCTCTTGAAGACGCCCGCTGCCGCCTAGCCAATATGCCCTCGCGGAACGATCCTATGGCCAAACCGAACCAACAAAACAGCAGGCGCATCGTGTTAGGCAGCCGCGCCAGCAACCCGATGACGCAGGCTATCCTGCTGGAAGAGGCGGTGTCGCCGCTGTTCGCGCGCATGACGATACTGCTCATCACTGCCGCCCTGATCGGCTTCGTTGGCTGGGCCTCGGTGGCGAAGCTCGACGTCGTGGCCACCGCAACCGGCCAGATCGTCCCGAGCAGCCAGGTTCAAGTGATACAAAGCGTCGATGGCGGCCGGATCGACGAGATCGATGTTGAGGAAGGCCAGCGCGTCAAAAAAGGCGACGAGCTCATTAAGCTCAATGAAACCGAGGCCTACACCGATCTCGAATCCCTGACCGCACGTGCGGCGAAGCTGGAAAAAGAAGTCAGCTATTTGCGCCAGGTTTCCGAGATTCGCAGCGCCTTGGCCAAAGACCAACTCAACACCCGCACCCAGGCATTGGAAGCACAGCGTTCTCTCGCCCAGCAACAAGGCGAACTCGACAGCGTGTATCACCAAATCGCCAAACTGAAAGACCGGCTGGAACGCACCCATATCCTGTCCCCGGTCGACGGGTTGGTTCAAGACTTGAAATTCCACACCATCGGCGGCGTCATTCCGCCCGCCGCACCCATCATGAACATCGTGCCGGAAAACGATGTATTGCGGGCCGAGGTACGCATCGCCACCACCGACGTCGGCCATGTCTCACCAGGCCAGCACGTGCGCATCAAGGTCGGCACCTACGATTTCATGCGCTACGGCGTGATCGATGGCAAGGTCCAACTGGTCTCGGCCAACAGCTCGGTCGATGAAAAGGGCCAACCCTACTTCAAGGGCTATGTCCAGCTTACCAAAATGACGGTAGGCAAATCGAAAAACATGGCCGTCATGCCGGGCATGACGGTGCAATGCGACATCATTACCGACCGGCAGACCGTGCTGCGCTACCTGCTACGCCCGATTTATTTGGCATTCGCCCAGGGCATGCGGGAGAGGTAATGTCGGCAGCCAGCTTGCATCTGTCCGAACGGCAGCAGCAACTCCTGCATCTCTTGTCGCTAGGCAAAAGCAACAAGGAAATCGCTTTCGAGCTCAACATCACCGAAGGCTCGGTCAAACAGCAGCTGTTTTCGCTCTATAGAAAACTGGGAGTGACCAGTCGGACCAAGGCCATGGTCCGCGTTGCGGAATTGATGGGCGGCCCGGCATCGACCGGCGCCGGCGCGTTTAAGGTCGGCCCGGCTTCCGACAAGACCGATAAGGCTTATCTGTGGAAACTGGTCACCACCGTCGCGATCCACCCACTCAAAGACCCCAGCAAACATCCCGCAGCCATTGCCGCGTTCGACCGTTCCTTGCGCCAATTGCGCGCGTATGTCGAGCGTATCGCCACACTGCTCGACGGCTACTTGTTGATGGCACCCGGCGGCGGGCTGCTGGCCTGCTTCGGCACGCCGCTGAGCCATCTCGACGATCCAGCCAGGGCACTGTTTCTCGCCCGGCTTGTCGCTCAGTGGCACAAGCGGCATGACGCGACCGAACTGGAAATTGGCATCGGCATCGCCACCGCCGCCGAAATCGTTCCGGAATCGACTTCGCCCCCGATTCATGCCGAATCGTTCAAACTGGCACAGCGGCTGGCCAGTGGCTGCCAAGACGGGGAAATCGTTGCCACCGAGATTTGCTGCCGCCTGGCCGGCCCCCTTTACCCTTACTTGCCCGTACCGAGCAGGACACCGTCGGCCATCAGCACCCGCCTGTTGCCCGTCGAGCAGGACATCGACCCCGCGCAGCTCGCCAAACGCAATCCGCTGCCGTTCATCGCCGAAGTCATCGACCGCTTCCGGCAAAGACGGCAGTCGGACTGGATCAGCATCGAAAGCTGGCCCCCCTCTGCTGGGGTCAGGCTGATGGATGCGGTCGCCGTCCATCTTGAAGCTGCCCAACTGCCCGTCATTCGGCTACGCCTACCGACGGCAAAAAACACATCCGAACTGGCCGGCAACACCGCCGCGCAACTCGAGGCATGGACCCACCGAGGTGCAAACAATGGCCCGTTGCCGGAAACATTCTCCGGGCATTCGCCGCTGAGCATCATGAAAACACTTGGCATGCGCGGCCCGCATGCCATTTTTGTCTATGGCGTCAACAGCCTTGCCAGGTTGATGGAAATCCTGGAATTGCATGGCATCCAAGAAATCGCAAACTTGCCGCTGCTGATCGTGGGCATGCACATACACGAAGACGCCAATGCCTATGTCGCGGCCCGATTGCTCGGGCATAGCCCGATTGCGGCAAGCAATAGCCGTGTATTCAAGTTGTCGCTCGGCACAGAACCGATCGCACCGAACGAGTTGGACGCCGACCTCATGACGCTCATCGACATCCTGTCCGCGCCGGCTCGGCAGATGGTCAGGCAAATAGCGGAAAGCGGCGGGATCGCTTATGAGCGCGCGGGCTCGCATGCACGCGAACTGCTCTCCAGCGGGCTTTTCATCGATCAGGCCGGCATCATCAAGTGTCGTGACGATGAAACCCAGAACACGCTGTTTACCCACCTGGTGCGCGACTTCAGGCCGGCCTGACGGGACCCCCTACCCCTTCTTGGCCGCACCCGATCCATCCGGCGACGTATCGTCAGCCCCAGCCTCGGCCTGATCTTCGGCCGCTTGCTGTGTCTGTGGCTCGCCGACGGTAATGGGTTTTTGCTCCGGATTGAATTGCCGATTGGGATAATCAACGCCACTGAGCGGCTGCAGCCCTTCTACGCCACGCGCCTTCCCCAGGCTATACACACCGGCGCTTTTTCCTTCGAGCAGCAGCCGCCGCAACCTGTCCATGCCGCGCTGCCGTAATTCTTGCCATTTCACGGGGCGCACGGATTCAAATTTTTCATCCCAATGCTGCCCCCGGTGCTTTTCGTCCGCCTTCTTATACAGGTGATAGAGCGGAATATCGACCGGGTGAAAAATATCCCAGCCATGCGTATAAGCGCGCGCCGCGAGGCTATGTTCCTCACCGGTGAAATACAAAAACGGGTCGTATGGCACTTCCTCGACGAAGGAACCCAACGTAAACAAGAAGCCGCCGGCGACATGCCCACCACGTACCGGCTCGCTTGCCGGATGCAGCAACGTATGGAATCGAACCGCCGGCGATTCCGGCGTGATTTGCTGATCCGGTTTCGGCCGCAGATACAAAACCTTGCCCTTGCCGATCGGCTGCAATTCGGGCTGCCCCTCCTTCATTTCGAAAGGATGGGGATAGGCGGTCAAGATCGGTTTCTGGCTCACCGCAGCAAGCTGCTGCAACTGCTTGATCAGGATGTCGTCCCACCCCGCCTCGAACTGCATATGCGCATCGATCTGGAGAAAATACGCCTCGCCGCCATACAGTGAATAGGCGATATAGCGTGCCCAGGAAACCCCTCGGCTATCGAGCGGATTGATATGCAAATATCGAATCTGATGCCGGTAGGGCAAGGCATCCAGTTGCTGCCGGATATCGATCTCATCCTGATTGACGACCCCGAAGAACACCGCCTCGGGATGCGCCGCCTTTCGATGACAATCCTCCAGCGTTTGCAACAGCAAATCATCGCAATACGACGCAACACTGACGAATATGGTCATGGGCAAGCCGAGATCCAAGCAAAAACCGCCCGGCGATTAACCGGGCGGTTCACAACACACACGCGATCAGGTTCAGCCGTGGTGGCTGCCACCGCCATGCTCACCGCCGCCATGGCCGCCGGAAGAGCCGTGATCATCGGGAACAGAGAAGTTGATCGGTTTATCGTCGGATATTCCATGGTGACCATCATCACCGGAGGAATTGCCATCCTGATGGCCACCGTTGTCGACATGATCGATCCAGCCATTCATCGACGACGCTCCGCCGCCAACCGAGCCGCCGTTATCCATCATCTCGGTCCAGCTATTACCGCCGCTGGATGACGGCAAGAAGTTGAACAGGTCGTCCTCGCCACCGCCACCGCCACCGCCACCGCCACCGCCACCGCCACCGCTGTGAGCACCGCTGTGAGCACCGCTGTGAGCACCGGAACTACCGCTGTTCCCATTGTTGCCGGTCGCGTTTTCAGCATTGTTGTTGCTACCCGAATTACCAGGGGCCGTCTGGTCGCCATTACCAAAACCGTTGTTCTGGTTCTTGTCGTCGCCCTTGTCGTCGCCCTTGTCGTCGCCCTTGTCGTCGCCCTTGTCGTCGCCCTTGTCGTCGCCCTTGTCGTCGCCCTTGTCGTCGCCCTTGTCGTCGCCCTT